>CAJATL010000270.1 GCA_903944895.1 uncultured Bacteroidota bacterium | reverse complement strand
GGCGATTATTTCGGTCGATTCCAGGCCCAGATAATTGTAGCTAAATGCAGGTTTTCCGTTCTTCATATAAAATGAAAGACCGCCAAAACGTCCACCCTGACATACAATAACGCCGTTTCCACCGGCATCCACCGCAACTTCTGCAGTGATGGTGTATGAGGTACTTCTGAGGTCAATAAACACATCAACGCCCATTCCTTTCATTCCCTCTCCATAAGTTACAGTGCTTCTTTCGCCCATAACCGTTGGCCTGCCCATCAAAGCAGCATTGGTTCTTTCCAACAAACGGTCATCAATTGGGAGTACATGGTATTTTTCGGCTTCTGCCATAAACAAATCTTGCAGACCTTTTAGCTGGTCAGGGTTTTGTGTTGCCAGATCGTTGGCCAGGCTGAAATCCTTGCTGGTGTTGTACAACTCCCACTTATCTTCCTGCAGCGTATTGAGTGGTTTTAATTTCCATGCCGGTCTGTGGATGGTTCGTGCAAACCAGCCATCCTTATATATTCCACGGTTACCAAACATTTCGAAATATTGCACTTTGTGTTGCTCGGATGCACCTGCATCATTAAAAGTGTAAGCCAGGCTGGTTCCTTCAATCGGATCTTGTTCGATGCCATTAACCATTTTTGGTGCTGGTATTTGTGTAATTTCGAAAATGGTAGGAGTAATGTCGATGACATGACTAAACTGTGAACGAATTTCTCCTTTAGCTTTGATACCTGCCGGCCACTGAATAATCATCCCGTTTCGTGTACCTCCGAAATCAGAAGCCACCTGTTTGGTGTACGAAAAAGGTGCATCCATTGCAACGGCCCAACCGGCGGCAAAGTGCGGATAAGTACTCGCAGAGCCCCATTCGTCATAATGCTTCAACATATCGGGAACAGTTTCGGGTACTCCACTGAAAAATGTCATTTCACTATACATTCCGTTCATTTGCCCTTCAGCGCTTGCACCATTATCTCCGGCTATGAATATGATGACCGTATTGTCCATTATGCCAAGTTTTTCGATGGTCGAAATGAGTCTTCCCACTTCATAATCGGTTTGTTCGGCAAATCCTGCATACACTTCCATCTGGCGGGTAAACAGTTTCTTTTCGTCAGCCGAAAGTGTTTCCCAGTCTTTGATATCGGTGGGTTTTGGCGCCAGTTTGGTGCCAGGAGGTACAATGCCGAGTTTGATCTGGCGATCCAGGGTTTCCTGACGAATTTTGTCCCAACCCTGGTCAAATTTCCCTTTGTATTTTTCGATCCATGCTTTAGGAACATGATGAGGTGCATGGGTTGCCCCTGGCGCGAAATACATAAAAAATGGCTTGTCAGGTGTGAGCGCCTGCTGATAGCGAACCCACGAAATGGCCTGGTTGGTCATATCGGTGGTAAAGTGATAATCTGGATCTTCGGGAGTTTCGATCAAAGTAACCCCGTCGTAAATCAGTGGTGCCCATTGGTTGGTTTCGCCACCGATAAAGCCGTAGAATTTCTCAAATCCCGAATGTGTTGGCCATCGGTCAAAAGGACCCGAATTTGATATTTCCCATGGTGGTGTTTCATGATATTTACCAAAGGCGGCCGTATTGTATCCATTCTGCCGTAATACTTCTGCCATTGGAGTAATGGATTGTGGTCTAACACCGGTATTTCCTGGAAACGTTGTCCCTGTTTCCATAATCGAACCTGCATTGTTACTGTGGTGGTTATAACCGGTAAGTAAGGCAACACGGGTAGGAGAACAAAGTGCTGTTGTATGAAAACGGTTGTACCTCAATCCGTTATCAGCCAATTTGTTCATGCTCGGTGTTGCAACCGGCCCTCCAAAACTTTCCGAAACACCAAAGCCCATGTCATCAATTAAAACAATAACAACATTGGGAGCGCCTTTTGGCGCTTTTACTTCAAACCGCGCAGGAGCAGTTGCATTACGCACATCAAGTTCTTTGTAGGTGGGACGAATAGGTTCCCTGATGGGAAGCGTCGTCCGGTCCTGTGCTGCAAGTTGCCCTAACATCGCTGTGGGCGCTAGCAGCGTCAATCCTATAGTTTTATTAATATGTATTTTCATAACCAGAATTAAATGTTTGTAAAAAAAAATTAAAACCTGAAACCAACACCAACCATCGCCGAATTCATCAGGCCATCTTTGTAAAAGCTATTGGTCATCCAGGCTAATTCGTATTCGAGGTTTAAAAAAAGCTGTTCATTAAAATTATATGAAGCGCCAACGCCACCTCCAACATAAACTCCCATGTCAACATCAGTTAATATGGCAGCGTTGCCTTTTCGCTCAAACCATGATTTTTGAAATCCAAGTGCACCTTTAATAAAGCCTTTGAAGGTGTTGTTTCCAAATAAGTATTTGGGTGCGAAATAGATTGGCATGGTTTGGATTCGATAATCAACCGGAGATGTTAGTGTTTCGATTGATCCTTTAAGGTCGATGTAACCCATCGAAATTCCATAAGCCCATTCGCCTCCTAAAGGGTTAAACTCGTACGAACCGTTTATCCGCCAACCACTGGTTTTAAGGTCGGTATCTTCGATATTGGCAAAAGAGTAACCTCCTGATACAGTTACGACGCTTTCTTGAGACCATGCGTAAGCTGTGCAGAACACTATGGTCAGAATCATAAAAAATTGTTTCATTGTTGTAAAATTTAAATTATTGATTAATCACAAAGATAAGTATTCATTATAATTGTACGTGAAAAAGAAATTGATGCTTGATCCTTTTTTAAGTATTAACAAACAAAAATTGGGCTAATTATTGCACTCTTTGCGAATAATCTTTATTTTCGGATTTTATCACAGCTTTTTTGGCGGGTAAATTCAGCACTGATGTAGTGCCATGGCTGATTCCAGAACTGAATTTGGCATATTGAAATGCTCCGCTTATCGCATCTTTTCCAAGTAAACTTGAGAAGCTTTTTTCGATAAAGAGTTTCGTGGACGACTCAATTTTCAGGGTTACCACATCTCCTTTAACCTGCACATCTTTAGCTGTGGCTGTGATAATGCCATCCTTTTCGGTGATTTCTGCCTTACCAAAAAAATCGATGAGTTGTCCTTTTGTCATGAAGGCGTAACCAAGTGATAAATCCAGGGCTTTTGCCACGTAATCCAGACTTTCTTCGGCGGCATTTTTTTGGATCGCACCTCTGATACCTGGTTTTTGTTTTACGGTAGTTTTGGCGTCGATATTCTTTGTCTGGATTTCACCTTTTTCGTTGAAACTGAATTCGGTGAGGGTTGAAAGTTTTTCCTGGCCATCCACCAGCGCCACTGACGCTCGTTTCCAGATAAATGCTTTGAGTTTTTCGGTGTTTGCTGCATCAGCCTTACTGATATCCAGACTGAGCTGGTCGCGGTCAACCTGGGCATAGGCAGAAATGCAAAATCCCATAAAAAATAAAATAATGAACTTCTTCATTTTTCTTTAAATTATTGAATGTTAAGTTATTAATGTTAAATTGTTAATTCTTTTAATGTTGTGATCAAAAACTGATCAATAGTAGTCAATTTTTTTTTACTAAAATCCGATTATTGTCTTCATGCAATCAAACGCCAGTTTTTGTGAATTCAGCGCTCCAAATTCAATAAAAGCAATCAGTTAAACCTGCATTAAAAATAAAAGGCAAAATTATGCTTACTAACGGTGATCAACCATACTTACAACTAAGTAATTATCCGGTATCTGTTTGAAAATCCAAATTTCTGTTATTCAAAATTCCTGGAAAATTGAGGTTAATGAAGTTTGTAACATATTAACTAAAGAATAGATAACCAATTCATTAAATAAATATTTTGATATTTATTTTTGGCAGGATACCTTTTTTTCCGGATTAATCCATAATATTTGGATAGCATGATGGCGGTGTGCCTGTGAACTTAAAATAATTAATTTTACAGCAAAAAAGGCAATGAATTTAAGAATCATATCTTCAATTATACTTGCAGTGTTCGTACTCACTGCAAATCTGTTTTCGCAACCGGCAGATTCGACGCATCAGAAGAAAAACTTCCTTCAAAGGATGGATTCCATTAATAACTGGAAGATTGCACGTGGCAGGTCAACACTTACACCCTTTGCGGCTCCATCCTACACTCCTGAAACCTCAGTAATGCTTACCGTGGGAGGATTGTACACCTTCAAAATAAGCCCGGAGGATAAACTGCTTTCCCGCTCAACCATTCCTTTTTCTTTTGGATACAGCACCAACGGATCGCTCCTGGTGAGCATCCGCGCTAATATTTATGGTTTAAGTGATAAACTGAGAATTACCGGGGAATACTGGAATAAAAACATGCCGGATAATTACTGGGGTGTTGGTTATGATAAAGGTCGCTACACACCTGAATCAGACACTACCACAGCCTATCACCGGAACTGGAAGCAGCTCAAATTTAAAATCGCCTACATGGTGATGCCAAATTTTTATGTTGGGATCAATTATGATAATAACAGCACTGTTTCTTCCGAGGTAAATCCGGTAATGGCAGCCGATTCGAACTACCTGCTTCACGGTTCGGAGGTATATAATTCGGGGTTTGGTTTGGTGTTGAGATACGACAGCCGCGACTTTCCGGAAAACGCCTACAAAGGAATGCTGCTTGAACTTGCAGGCACCAGCTATGGAAAACTCAGAAGCGACAACAGTGAATTTCAGGTTTATGAACTGGATTACAGGCAATATGCTCAAATAATAAGAAAAGGCCGCACCATTGCCTGGCAGGTAAAAGCACGAACCAGTTATCAAGACGTTCCATGGACTGAACTTTCGATGGTTGGAACACCTTTTGACCTGCGGGGCTACACCTGGGGCCGATACCGCGATTATTCATCGGTTTTCATGATTACCGAATACCGGCACATGTTTGGCAGAAATAGTCCAAACAGCCGTGGTGATATGTATGGGCCATTTGGTTTTGTTGTATGGGCGGGGACAGGTTCGGTTGCTGAAAAAATGGATGGTTTTACCAATTGGCTTCCCAACGCTGGCATCGGCCTGCGTTTTGAAGTCGTCAAGCGGATGAATCTGCGTATTGATTATGGAATTGGCGAAAACTCAAATGGCTTTTATTTCAGCTTCAATGAAGCGTTTTAATTGCATCGAAATCATTTTTTGTCTTTTACACATCTGAGACCCAGATGTTCCATCGACGAGTCCGGCGTGGTTTTCATGCGGCGGGCTACCCTGAAACCCGAACAATACGAATCGTTGCATAAAAACGAACCTCCCCGCATGGCTCGCTTTTGCGCATAAGGCTCTTCCGGATCATAACCATTTGATGGTCCTTGAGGATTGACAATTCCTTCAGGCTTATTCACCATTTCATAGTATCCCGCATGATACCAGTCGGAACACCATTCCCAGACATTACCGGCCATATCATAAAGCCCGTAGCCGTTTGGACGGAAGGATTTTACCGGTGCGGCATAGAAATAATTGTCCCACTGGTTATTTTCAGAAGGGAATTCACCATTCCAGGTGTTGGCTTTTGGAATTCCTTTTTCGATGGGTTCATTGCCCCAGGGATAAATATTGTCGGTGAGTTTGCCACGTGCAGCCCATTCCCATTCGGCTTCGGTAGGTAATCGTTTACCAGCCCATTTGCAGTAGGCCTGCGCATCGTAATATGAAATATGAACCACCGGGTAATTTTCCTTTCCTTTGATATCGCTTTTTGTTCCGTGCGGTTGACGCCAGTTTGCGCCGATTTCCCATTTCCACCATTGCGAATAATCGTTCAGGTTAACCTGTTCATTGGCTGAAAGAAAGATCATGGAGGCTGGCACAAGTTGGCTGTCATCAGGTTTAGGTGTGCCGGGAGGAACGCTTTTCTTCAATTCTTCCCATTCGGGTTTTTGCTCTGCTGTAGTGATGTAGCCTGTTTCGTTAACAAATTTCGCAAACTGAAGGTTGGTAACTTCGCTAATATCCATCCAGAAGCCGTCAACAGTAACTTTATGTTTGGGCAGTTCATCGGGTGATGCCTGCTCGTTGTCGCCACCCATCATGTAAGTCCCGCCGGGAATAAATACCATTTCATCGTTTTTGTCAATTGAAGTATCCGGTTTCTGATCAGAAGCATTTTTTTTAGAGGAATTTGCATTTCCATCTGAACCGGAATTTGCATTGCAACTAATTAAGAATGCCAGTGCAAGGCCATTTATAATTACTGAGATAATATGTTTCATGAAGAGTGATTTTCTGATTTAAAATTTCCCGGTAAAATTATTACAATCGGCCAATATCACCTGGTTTTTTAAAACAAATGACTTAAAGGAATTTTAATTTTTTATCTTTGTGAAGTCAAAACTCAAGTTTCGAAATTTTTAACATTAAAGCAAGAATTTTATGAATCACAAAACAACGTCACAGGCACTGTTGCTTTCGACAATTGCACTGGGTTTCGGGTGTAGTCCGGGGCAACAAAAGGAAGTGCCGGCAGCATCAGACAAGATACCATTTAAAGGTATTGTAAAACTCGATGTCCGGGAATCGGTACCTGACTGGGCTCCATTTACACCTAAGAAGGCTCCGGCAAATGCCCCAAATGTTTTATTTATTTTGTACGATGATACTGGCCTTGGAGCGTGGTCACCTTATGGAGGAAGAATAAATATGCCAACACTGGATAAGCTGGCAGCTAATGGTTTGACCTATACACAGTGGCATACTTGTGCGCTCTGTTCGCCAACTCGTTCCACTCTGCTTACAGGCCGCAATCATCACCTTAATGGGAATTCAGCAATCACCGAAGCAGCATTGGGATTTCCTGGTTCACATGGCCGTATTCCTGAACAATGCGCTACAATCGGGCAAATCTTACAGGATAATGGGTACAGTACTTTCTGGCTTGGGAAAAATCATAATGTACCGGAACAGGATGTCGCATCAGGAGGAAGCAAAGCAAAATGGCCTTTACAGATGGGATTTGATCGTTTTTATGGTTTCATTGGTGGCGAAACTAACCAGTGGTATCCTGACCTCGTCGAGGATAATCGCTTCATCGAGCAACCTTACAGCCCTGAAGAGGGATATCATCTCTCTAAAGACTTAGCTGACCAGGCCATCAAAATGATCAGTGATTTAAAAGCTACAAATCCTTCAAAACCATTTTACATGTGGTATTGTCCGGGAGCTAACCATGCACCTCATCAGGCTCCGCAGGAATACATCGATAAATACAAAGGCATGTTCGATGATGGCTATGAGGCATATCGTGTTTGGGTTTTGGAGCGAATGATCGCAAAAGGTATCATGCCAAAAGGTACAGAGCTCACACCATTAAACCCAATGCCAGCGGATGTTGCTAATCCTGCTGATTATGTGCGCCCGTGGGATTCGCTCAATGCTGATGAGAAAAAATTATTTTCACGACTTTGCGAAGTTTATGCAGGATTCTCTGAATATACCGACGTTCAGATAGGCCGTATCATCGATCATCTCGAAAAGACCGGCCAGCTTGAAAATACAATCGTACTTTATGCTGCCGATAATGGTGCTTCCGGAGAAGGAACTCCAAACGGTTCCGTTAATGAAAATAAATTCTTCAATGGTTATCCTGATGAATTGTCGGAGAATATGAAGTACCTTGATAAATTAGGTGGACCAGATACCTACGAACACTATCCCACAGGATGGGCTGCATCGTTTTCTACTCCTTTTAAGATGTTCAAACGCTATTCAAATTATGCAGGCGGCACATGCGATCCATTAGTTATTTCATGGCCCAAAGGTATTAAGGCTCGTGGTGAAATCCGGAATCAATATCATCATTCGGTGGATATCGTGCCAACAATTCTTGAAATTTGCGGACTCGAAATGCCAAAAGTCTATAAAGGCGTCGAACAATACCCGCTTTCAGGCGTTTCGATGCGTTACACCTTTGATGCAGCACCAGACGATCCTACAAAAAAACACCGCCAATATTATACGATGTTAGGAACACGTGCAATCTGGGAAGATGGATGGAAAGCCGTTGCAGTTCATGCCCCACTTACCAGCAAGGGTAACTTTGATAAAGATGTATGGCAACTTTACCATGTGGATATCGACAGAGCTGAATCGAAAGATCTGGCTAAGGAAAACCCGGAAAAACTGGAGGCTTTAATCAAAGCCTGGAACGAAGAAGCTGAGAAAAACCTGGTTTTACCACTCGACGACCGCTCAGCTTTGGAAGTGCTCAATGAAGAAAGGCCTTCTGAAGAAGCAATTCGTGACCGATACCTGTATTATCCGCATACTGCCCCTGTACCTGAAGGAGTAGCAGTGAATGTCAGAGGTCGGTCTTACAAGATTCTGGCAAATATCGAAATCACCGATCCCAATTGTTCAGGTGTTATTTTTGCGCATGGATCACGCTTCGGCGGCCACTCATTATTTATCAGAGATAAGAAGCTGTATTATGTTTATAATTTCCTGGGCATCGAAGAACAACAATTGGTGTCAGCAGCGCTTAAACCCGGTAAATACACCCTCGGCATGGAGTTTATCAGGGAAAAAGCTGGTGAGCATCATGAATCGTTAGGACAGGCAAAACTTTATATTGACGAAAAGTTAGTTGCAGAAGCCCCGATACGCACCCAGGCAGGAAAATTCACACTCTCCGGCGACGGGTTGTGTGTTGGTTACGACAGTGGCGACGCTGTGAGTAAATTATATAAAACTCCCGGTGAATTTAAGGGAGGAACCATCTTTGGTGTTGGCATTACCGTCGAAAAAGCCCAGTATTCTGACCTCGAACAGGAAGCTAAACGGATGATGATGCAGAATTAGAAATTTGAAACCTGCAATTATTGGTTGGTTTATCACATCTGATAATGGGAATAAAATTAAAACAACGGTCGCCAAAAGGGTGGCCGTTGTTTTTTATCTCGTAAAACCTACGATGATCCGATTTCACGAAATAAAAATGTGGTAAATCTGAAATTAGTGGTAAAAAGCAGGATTGTCCACAATCGAAAAAAAGCATGATTTTGATTGGCGAAATCTTGTTGTAACAAGTGATTATTACAATTCTACTTTATCATTTATTTTTTTTTAAAAGAAGCAAGTTTCATCATATAAAAGCCAGCAAAACTGGCTAAAACAGAGGCATAAATTACCCCGATTTTAGCCTTATTAATAAAGTCAGCATCGGTAAAAGCAAGCTCCGAAACAAAAAGCGACATGGTAAAACCAATAGCTCCCAAAAAACCTATCCCGATAATGTGTTTTTTGTTCATATCATCGGGAAGTTTTGCAACCTTTAACTTCAACAAAATAAAAACCGTAGCAATAATCCCGACAATCTTACCCAGCAAAAGCCCGAAGAAAACGCCCAAAGTTATCGAACTGCTCATCAGGTTTCCAATATCACCCGAAATACTTACTCCGGCATTACACAAAGCAAAAACAGGCATGATAATAAATGCCACCAAAGGATGCAACCGGTGTTCCAACCGTTGCAGCGGAGTGCTGGCTTTTTTCAGCAACCCATGCATTTCATCAAAAATGTGTAATTGGTCATTGGTCACGGTTGGCTTATTGTTCGGTTTTGATTTCCGGAATTTGTTTAGTAGCATTTCACCTTTCGCCATGAAGGTAATTTCTGAAATCTTTACGTTGGCCGGGATAGTGAAAGCAGCCAATACCGCGGCAATGGTTGCATGAACACCCGACATCAGAAAAGCCATCCAAAGTCCGCCTATGCCAATAATTGCATAAAACATGGTGTTTCGTACCCCAATAATATTACCCGTGATAAGAATTATGAGGAAAAGTGCACCAACTGCTAGACTCATAAAATTTATATCGGAAGTATAAAAAAATGCAATCACCAAAACAGCTCCAATATCGTCAGCAATGGCAAGGGCGGTTAGGAATATTTTAACCGAAATGGGGACTTTATCGCCCAACAAATAAAGCACACCCAAAGCAAAAGCGATGTCGGTAGCCATCGGAATTCCCCAACCATTTGAAATTGTACCGCTATTATTGAAAAGCAGATAGATCACTGCCGGAAAAACCATTCCGCCAATTGCCGCAGCCATTGGTAAAATCGCTTTTTTAGGATTGCTCAGCTCGCCCGAAATGATTTCACGCTTTAATTCGAGGCCAACCACAAAAAAGAAAACTGCCATCAAACCATCGTTAATCCAGTGATGCAGGCTTTTTGAAATTTCATATTTACCAAATCCTATCGAGAATTTGATTTCCCAGATATGATGAAAATCACTTGCCCAGGGTGAGTTTGCCAAAATAAGTGCCAACAGCGCCGACGAAAACAAAATAATACCACTGGTGGTACTGTTGCTCATAAATCGTTTCATCGGATCAATAATCCATGTATCAACGGGCTGTTTATTCATCGGATCTGTCATAATTTTGTTCCTGGTTTGATTCATTCATAATTTGACAAATTTACTTTTCAAAACCGAATTACCAACTTTTGTTGCCTTTTGCAGGAAATTATTTTGGAAGGTATTGGCTTTTAGGATCAGGGCAGGATTATCTTTTTCGGTTAACCGGAATAAAAAGAGGCGGAGTAATCCACCTCTTTATCAGCTTTTAAACCATTAAAATCCAATGTTGTTTAGTTAACAAATATAAAATGGAACGCGGATCAAACGGATCCGCCAGTTGGCGGACGCGGATTAAAACTGCTTATGTTACAAGAAATCAGCGAAAATCAGCGATGCTTGCATCAGCGAAAATCAGCGTTCCAATACTTAACTAAACTACATTCCATTAAAATCCATTATTGTGCCGTTGGTCTTCCGGCTCCAATAATTTTACTTCGCTCGATCGATTGCAGAGCCAGGTAATTGTCGCCAAATTTGGTCAGGTTTTCGGTTTCTTTGTCGAACTGGTCAAAATGACGTTCTTCTTCTTCAACCAAGGCTTCAAAAATCTTTTTCGAAACCGAGTCGGCATTTTGTGAACATTCATTTGCCCATTTGTTGTAGTCGTTTGCGCTGCCTAATTCCATTTTGACTGCCATCTCGAGCATTTGCTTAACGTCGTGGATTTTCTGAACATCCTCCGCGGGCTTCATTTCAACATCGCCTTTAAGGAAAAGGATGCGTTCGGCAAGTTTCTCAACATGCAGCATTTCTTCGATGGCGGTGCGTTTAAAAAGGTTCGACAGCAGGTCGTAACCCAGGTCGTCGCAATGAAAATGAAAATACATGTACTGATGCACTGCACTTAATTCGTCGGCAACAGCTTTGTTTAATAATCCGATACTTTTTTCTTTCATTTTGTTATTTTTTGTTTTTGTTTGAAATTGAATTACTTATGGTTGGAATAATAAACCCCATGATGATGGTTCCGAGTATTCCAATGCTGATGATCAAAAGTTTTGTTGGTGTGTTTTCGACAAGGAAAATGCAACTTAATGTGATCATTGTCCACATCATTAAAATGGCGTAAATCTTTGCTCTTAAAGACATTCCCTTGTTAGTTCTGAAGTCGTTAATGTATGAACCTACATATTTGTTCGAAACCAGGTATTGATACAACGTATCCGAACTGCGCATGTAAAGCCCGGCTGTTAGTAACAAAAAAGGCGTGGTTGGCAAGCCCGGAACGACAATCCCGACAATGCCAACACCCAATGAAACGGTTCCTGCAACAATCAAAATAACTTTAATAACTGTCATGAAGGTTCATTTATGAATTTGCCATTTATCTGAAGCCTGATATCTTCAATTTTAAAACCGCTGATTTCCTTTTTTGCAAAATAACCGGCGATCAGTGCATCAAGTTCCTCATCAATATAATCATGAATTTTATCAGAATCAACACAGTACAAATGATGATGATTAACCATCAGGGCATCATACCTCATTAAATCTTTATCGGTTTTTACTTTTGAGATTAACCCATTTTCAACCAAAGAGTCGAGTACTTTGTAAACGGTGCCGGTGGCAATATTTGGCTGATCCTGCCGGATAAAAGCAATAATTTCATCGGCCGAAGGATGATCATGGAGTTTGATTATTGCCTCAAAAATTGATAATCGTTGAGGAGTAACCCTTAATCCTTTGGAAATAAGTGAATTTCTGATTTCTGTGAGATTCATTTTTGATTATTTATTTTATGAGAATAATTCCCATAAAAGAATCAGCAAATTTATTACTATTTTAAGAAGGAAATAGTTATTTGTCGTTTTTTAACTTTTTTAAACCGGGACACGTTGGGTTCATCAACATAACGGGAAGCTAAGGATTGTAGTCATTTCAACATTGCTTAACCCTTTAATTCAGTCAAAATATCCTGTAAAACTTTCGCTAATCTGCGCGCTGTATTTGAGCTAATCATTATCTTTGCGCCATGCAGGAAATGATACTAATTCTCGACTTTGGTTCTCAATACACGCAACTCATAGCCAGGCGTGTTCGCGAACTAAATGTGTATTGCGAAATCCATCCTTTTAATAAGGCTCCATCGAATATCGAAAATGTTAAGGGTGTTATCCTTTCGGGAAGTCCGCATTCGGTGCTCGATGCAAATGCGCCCAATCCTGACCTGACAGGTTTTAACGCATCGGATTTGCCGATTCTAGGTGTTTGTTATGGCGCTCAGTTTATTGCGAAAGCCAATGGCGGAAAGGTCGAATCGTCAGAAACACGTGAATATGGCCGTGCAAATCTTACCAAAATTGAAACCGCTCATGAGTTACTAAAAGGGATGTCGGTTGGTTGCCAGGTTTGGATGTCGCATGGTGACACCATTCTGAGTTTACCTGAAAACTATTCGGTTATTGCCAGCACTTCCGATGTTGAGGTTGCAGGTTATCAGGCTGGGACGCAGAAAATTTATGGCATACAGTTTCATCCGGAAGTTTATCATTCGACCGAGGGCATGGTTTTGCTCAGGAATTTTGTGGTTAACATTTGTGGCTGTCATCAGGAATGGACGCCGGATTCGTTTGTGGAGACAACTGTTGAAGCGTTGAAACAAAAACTTGGTAACGATAAAGTCGTACTTGGTTTGTCGGGTGGTGTCGATTCGTCGGTAGCGGCCATGTTGTTGCACAAAGCTATCGGCAAGCAGTTGCATTGTATTTTTGTTGATAACGGCCTCTTACGTAAAAATGAATTCGAAAATGTGCTGGAAGCTTATCTGGGCATGGGTTTGAATGTAAAAGGTGTAAGAGCAGCACAGAAATTTTACGATGCCTTGGAAGGCCTGACAAATCCTGAAGAAAAACGTAAAGCAATAGGCCGCACTTTTATAGAAGTTTTTGATGAAGAAGCGCATCACATCACCGATGTAAAATGGCTGGCACAAGGTACCATTTATCCCGATGTTATCGAATCGGTTTCGGTAAAAGGACCATCAGCAACCATAAAATCGCACCATAATGTAGGCGGTTTACCCGATTTTATGAAGCTCAAAGTTGTTGAGCCGCTCAATAGTTTATTTAAGGATGAGGTGCGAAGAGTTGGTGCAACACTCGGCCTGAAGAATGAAATTTTACACCGACACCCGTTTCCGGGGCCCGGATTAGGGATAAGAATTCTTAGCGAAATAACTCCCGAAAAAGTAAGAATCCTGCAGGAGGTCGACTACATTTTTATCGAAGGATTAAAGAGTAGCGGTTTGTACGATAAAGTATGGCAGGCCCTTGCTGTTCTTTTACCAGTGCAGTCGGTTGGTGTGATGGGTGATGAGCGTACTTACGAAAACGTGGTTGCTTTGCGCGCTGTTGGATCTACTGATGGGATGACTGCGGATTGGTCGCATTTGCCTTATGAGTTTCTGGCAAAAATTTCAAATGAAATTATCAATAAAGTTAAAGGAATCAACAGAGTAGTTTACGATATCAGTTCTAAACCACCGGCAACAATAGAGTGGGAGTAGGGAGTCGCCAGTTTGCAGTTGGCAGTAGGCAGTCGCCAATCAGCTTTTTAGCGCTCTGCGCTTTGCGCTATGCAAAACAAACAACTAACAAAACAAACGAATTTATTTTCCAGCTATGAACCTTTCAAGAATACTTATCCTGGCAGCATTTTTTTGGGTGGTCAATTTTATTGAAGCTCAGAATCCGGTTGTGGTGAAACAATCCAAAGTTGTTCAGAATATTGATGGAAAAGCTTTCTATTTGCATCTGGTCGAACAGGGTCAGACTTTGTATTCCATCGCAAAAGCCTACAATGTTGATGTCGAAAGCATCCGGCAATACAATAATTTCCAGGGAGATAAAGTAATTACCGGCCAGAAAATTAAAATTCCAAAAACAGATGAATCAGGTTCGGCAACGAATCAAAACGCAGCATTAATGAGCGGTGCCGATGGACAGCAGGGTAAAAGCAAAAACTATTTCGAATACCAGGCGCGCTCAAAAGAATCGTTGTTTCTGATTGCCCTTCAGTATCGGGTGAGTGTTGATGATATTTATGCGCTTAATCATGGGATTGAGGACCAGGTAAAAAGCGATCAGATCATTAAAATCCCCACCAAAAAAAGTAATACAAATTACATCACCCACCGGGTAAAATCCAGCCAGACCATAAACCGCCTTGCCAAAGATTATAAAATCAATGTTGATCAAATCAGGGAAATCAATCCTTACATTGCTAAAAATCTTGAGCCGGGGCTGACTGTCAGAATTCCCTTATCTAAAATTGAGGAGCATGAGCTTGTTTTTAGCGACACATTGAACGAGCCTAAAAACGAGATTGATGCAGAGCCAGCTAAAGATTTATCAGGAAAGGAACTTTGCTTCAGTCTTTTAGAAAAGGGCGAAATTAAAGTTGCGCTGATGCTGCCTTTCTATTTTTCGGAAATTGATACTTTGAAAAATATTGTGGCAAATCCTTCATCACCTTCTGTAAATACTGCAAACCCAAAATCATTCAACTTTATCCAGTTTTATGAGGGTTTTATGATGGCACTCGATTCGTTAAAAAAAGTCGGATTGAATGTTAAGGTTTACGTTTTTAATGTCGAAGATAATGTTGTTTCAGCACAACAGGTCATCAATAAGCCGGAGTTGAAAAATATGGACATCATCATTGGCCCGGTGCATGCCAGAAGCTTTGCCGTTGTTGCTGAATTTGCCCGCCAGAATAAGATTTACATCGTAAATCCATTTTCGACACGCGAAGAAATTTTAAACGACAACCCGTTTGTTTTTAAGGTTAAACCTTCAGCAAAATCTCAGTTTCCTTCGTTAGTCAGCTATCTGAATAACGGTTACAGGCATGCCCAGATTTTTATTGCCCACGAAGGTGCTACCCAAAATTACGATCAGATTGAAGCTTTAAAAGCCGAAATGAAGCGTGAACTTGCTGTAAGAGAGTTTCCACTGACCGATTTTTACACCGAAATTATTTATAAGCGCGACAGCATCGACCTCCTGAAACGCAAAGCTTCGCCAGGTCGTGAAAATGTAATTGTTCTGTATTCTGAAAACAAGGCTTTCCTTTTGGAATTTATGCGGAAATTAAACGACTTAAAAAGCGAATTTCAGATCACGGTTATCGGCTTGCCAAACTGGAGAAAGATTGAAGGTCTCGAACCCGCTCATCTGAGTAATTTAAATGCACGGATTCTTGCCGAAGATAATGCAGATTATAGTTTGCCGGTGGTCCGCAATTTTGTGAGGCGTTACCGCGAAAATTATAAAACCGAACCCCATAAATATGCCTTTGAAGGTTATGATGTGGGCATTTATTTCATGAGCGCTTGCATGAAATATGGAAATCATTTTAGCGAATGTATCAGCTATTTTGATATGGATTTGATCAATTCCGGCTATGATTTTGAAGCTGAGCCGGGTCAGGGTTTTGAAAATAATTACTGGAAAGTCTTGAAGATTGATAATAGTGGATTTGTTGACGATTCAGATAAATTGCCGACTTACAACTTTTCAACCCCCCCTTCGAAGTATTACAAATATCAGGATTAATACATGCCCATGGCGCTATAAAACAGCTTTTTGAGTAAAGTTTCCGGGTTTTTTTTAATTCCTTTGTGATTTTTGATATTTGTCTTTTTTCTAAATCACGCCGTTTTCGATCATCCGTACGATGATTTCGATGTTCCTGTCTTCACCGTCTGGGTCGTATTCAACTTTTAGGTTGTAGCCAAAAACCCTTGCAAACGATTGGTAAAAAAAAGCCAGGAAATTGCCGCGAAGATCTTTAACCAGGTCGAAAGATGTGTTACCAGTTTCGCGGTCGATGAGTTTAATCAGGATTTTGCCTTGTGAAAAAGTCAGTTTTTTTAATTCGTCGCCGTATTTATCGTTGATTTCATTTTCGAGCTCTTTTAAAATCTTGCGTCTTTCCCGCTCATTATCAACCTGGCCAAGGATGATTTCGTATTCTTTAAGCGTTTTACCTGCCAACCGGGCATAAGGGTATACGATTTTTACATTTTTGATGAGCCTGGTGTTTTGAGAAGCCTGACGATTATTCTTAAAAATTTTAACATCAAAAATCTCAATAACGTCAAGCTGGATGTACGGGAGGGTATCCTGACCGATTATCATGGAAGGAACTACATGTAGTTCATGTTCCTGTGAAAAGGCAGAAAAAATGAGGTTAATTATAAAAAGAAAAATTAAGCAAAATCGCAACATTTGAGATGCCGGGTTAAAATTTTTCCAATAACGAAAAAACCCGGATGTTTATTTGAAAACATCCGGGTTTAAAGTATTGTTATTTGTCAGTTTATCAAGCTGTTCAGGCTACTTTAAGACGAGTAACCGGATTTTTAATTAGTTTTTCGTTAACATATTCCACAGTGATATCAAGTTCTTTCACCGATTTTTTGGAAGGTAGCTCAAACATAGCGTCATTTAAAATTGCTTCAATGATCGAACGCAACCCCCGTGCACCCAGTTTAAATTCAACCGCTTTGTCAACAATCAAATCGAGGGCTTCATCAGCAAAGGTTAATTTGATATTATCCATTTCGAAAAGCTTCGAAAATTGCTTAACAAGTGCATTTTTTGGTTCCAGTAAAATGCGCTTTAAGGCGATTTTGTCGAGTGGGCTTAAAAAAGTCACCACTGGCAATCGTCCTACAATCTCGGGAATGAGGCCGTATTTTTTCAGATCCGGTGGAGCAATGTACTGCATCAGGTTGTTTTTGTCGATCTCAACCTGATCTTTATTTTTGGAATATCCGATAACATTGGCGCGCATCCTTGATGCAATAATTTTCTCAACGCCATCAAAAGCGCCGCCGGCAATAAAAAGAATGTTTTCGGTATTTATCTGAATCATTTTCTGCTCCGGATGTTTACGTCCACCCTGAGGTGGAACGTTTACAACTGAACCTTCGAGCAATTTTAATAAAGCCTGCTGAACACCTTCTCCTGAAACATCCCTTGTAATCGAAGGATTATCGCTTTTACGTGCAATTTTGTCGATTTCATCAATAAAAACGATTCCTTTTTCGGCCATTTTGATGTCGTAATCAGAAGCCTGCAGCAAACGAACCAGGATACTTTCAACATCTTCGCCAACATAACCGGCTTCGGTAAGCACCGTTGCATCAGCAATGGCGAACGGAACATGCAGCATTTTTGCGATCGATCGTGCCAGTAAAGTTTTTCCTGTACCTGTTTCACCAACCATGATGATATTTGATTTTTCAATTTCAACATCATCATTATTGCCATTCTTAAAAGTGCCTTGTGAAATTCGTTTATAGTGGTTGTAAACGGCTACTGCCAAAATGCGTTTAGCTTCTTCCTGCCCAATAACGTATTGATCGAGGTACTTCTTGATTTCAGCCGGCTTCATCAGTTTAAGTTCTTTCGACCGCTCGGGCTTTTTAATGGAGCGTTCTTCCGAAAGAATTATCTGGGCCTGCTCAACACAATCCTGACAGATATTTCCATTAATACCTGCAATTAACACCTCGGCTTCAATTCTCGAACGTCCGCAAAAAGAACATTTATCACTGGATTTTGCCATAAAGTTTTTTAATTTTTCTTTTAGAAAATAAGTTATTTCTTTTTCGAAACTTGTTCCAAAACCTCATCAATCATTCCATAATCTTTGGCCTCCTGAGAGGTCATCCAATAATCCCTGTCCGAATCGTGCCAGATTTTCTCGAAATCCTGGTTTGAATGTTTGGCGATGATTTCGTAAAGCTCTTTTTTTAACTTTTGGATCTCACGGGCTGTAATCTCGATATCTGAGGCTTGTCCCTGCGCACCACCCATGGGTTGATGAATCAGGATTCTGGAGTGTTTTAAAGCAGTGCGTTTTCCGGTTTGTCCGGCACACAGCAGGATTGCGCCCATCGATGCAGCCATTCCGGTGCAAATTGTGGCAACATCCGAAGAGATGTATTGCATCGTATCATAAATACCAAGACCGGCGTAAACCGAGCCACCCGGAGTATTCAGGTAAATCTGAATGTCTTTTGATGAATCAACCGATTCGAGGAAAAGTAATTGAGCCTGAATAATATTGGCTACATAATCATCAATCGGCACACCTAAAAAAATGATGCGGTCCATCATCAAACGCGAAAAAACGTCCATTTGGGCTACGTTAAGCTGGCGTTCTTCGATGATGGTTGGCGAAATATATCCCTTTACAGCAGAAGTGTACCGTTGAAGGGTTAAGCTGTTGATGCCCATGTGTTTCGTGGCATATTTGTTAAATTCGTTCTCTGGATACATAATAGTTTTTTTGTTTTCTAATTTCAGACATCTTTAAACCTGATAAAGTGAAATAATATTCAGTTTATTCGTTGGAATCGTGCTCATGGTCATGTTCGTGCTCATGGTCATGTTCCGGATGGTGATGATGAGGATGGACTGATTTCATGATTTCGATCAGTTCATCATAGGTAACATCAATTAAGTTAAGTGTAAGATTGGATTTGAAAAGTGAAAGCAGTCGTTGATTATATAACTGATCCTGAATTCTTTCGATATCCTCTTTGTTTTTCATGTATTTTTCAGCAATCAGATCTAACTGATGGCTTCTTTCATCGGCATTTTCGTCATCATTTTCGGGAATGTAAAAGCTGAAATATTTTTTTATTTCATTTTTGATATCCACATCTTTAACTTCAAGTTCAGGATTTTCGGTGATCAGTTTATTCTCAAACAACTGGTGTTTCATCGAGTGTTTATAATGCTCAAAGTTACGTTCGATCTGGTCGATAGAAAGTTTGCCTTCGTTGCTGACGTAAAGCCATTTTTTCATAAACTCATCAGGCAACTCAATATCGGCGTCGTTGAGGAGTTTTTCCAGGGTTTGTTGTACAAAAATCTTATCCGACTCTTCATTATAGGCTCTCGATGCTTCCTGAGCAACTCTTGAGCGGAATTGAACTTCATCAGCAATTTCATCTGCCGGGAAGGCTTTTTTATACAAATCTTCGTTAAGATCGGCAGGCTTTATTCTGGAAATATTTTCAATTAAAACCTGGTAATTCGCTTCAATCTTCGCTGTCAAGGTGTTTTCGATGCCAAGAATTTTAGCGGTTTCGTCAGCATCAGTTGTTGCCTTCAGAAGATTAATTACCAAAGTATCGCCGGTTTTTAACCCGATAAATGCTTGTTTTATGTCCTGATCTTTGATGTTTTTAAGAAAATCGAATGCAAGTTTAGAAACACCATACTCCGCAATTTCTCCTGAATCATCAACTTCTTTAAGCAGGACATCCACTTTATCGGTAGCTTCAATTGCATCTGAATTTTCAAAAATACCGTTACGGCTGCGGATATCATTTACAAATTTGTTAATGATTTCGTCTTCGACCACAATATTATAGTAATCAACAACCGTATTTCCGGTAAGATCTAATTTGATCTCGGGTGTAATGGCAAAATCAAAGTGAAAGGTGAAGTCTTTCTGAGTCTCAAAATCGAGCTGATTTTCCTTTTCGGTATTAGGAATCGGGTATCCCAGGATGTTGAGGTTGTTTTCTTTAATGTAATCGTTTATTGAATTTGAAACAATTTTATTCACTTCCTCAGCCATGATAGCTATGCCGTATTTTTTTTGAATGATTCCCATTGGCACTTTTCCTGGCCTGAATCCTGGAATCGATGCTTGTTTCCGGTACGACTTTAATTCTTTGTCAACGTGCGCTGCATAGTCATTTTCAGTAATTTCTACCTTTAATGTTGCCGTTAAATCTCCTGTTTTTTCCTGAGTGATATTCATTAATTTCTGCATTAAAAATTTGAGGTGCAAAAGTAGCAATTTATTTTAAGCAGAACAGCCTGGTTGTATTTTCAATTCTAAAAAGATATTGGCTGCATCAGGAATGCCTAAAAAATAGTATAAAAACTTATTTTCCCTAATTTTAGGAATAACCTGATATTGGAATGATTGTTGATAAATTTAGAAAGTCCAAATTTGAGGATAAATTTAAAAATCTATATATCAGTTAAATAGGATGAATGAACATTTAAGATTAAATCAATAAATCTCAAAATGAAACATAATGGAAGAGAATTTCTATTTGAAAAGTTTATTTTGGAAATAGTTCAATTTCGCTATTCCAACAAGCTTTTTATTGTTCCTGACTAATGGAGGATTTCCAATAGTTTTTTCTTAATTACTTGTTCCTGGCTTGCAAGTAATTCAATTCTTCTTCTTCTTTATCAAATGCTTAACGATTTCTTAGGTAAAGAATGCTGGATTTTTAATTTGGAAAACTGCGGATAAATATAGAGAGTAAATATTGCAATTTGTTTTTTGAGTTTTTCCTTGTTTTGACATTTTATTATTCCAAAAATTGGAATGCATTAAAAACCTTGCCAAACAGCATTATCTGATGTTAAGTTTGCTGAAACGATATCAGATTATGAAAACTAGATTAAACATAAAATTCGCAACTGCACTCTTTACCTTATCAATAATTGCAAACGTTGCCTGTGCAGAAGTTAACCAAAACATTAAAGATTGGTTTGGTAACCATAATTTTTCCTTTGTTAAGCAAAACGACCATTTGCTAGTTAATATCAATAAAAATCCGTGGGAAGCGTTTACCCTGAGTATTGATAATACTGATTTAATGAATAATCCTGTTGTTACTATCGAAATGAGTACCGAGCAATCAATTAATGTAAGAGTTGATATTTCGGATGGAGTTTTCGTTAGCAGTCAATCAAGAACCATCGAAAGCAAAGTTGACGGCAATGGCATGTTTAATAAAATATCTTTTGATTTTACTGAAGTATTGAACGATGTAAATTTGAGTCAGGATGCATTTCTGGTTTTCTTTGTTAATCCAGGTCAAAAATTTAATGGAGAAGTATTAATTAAGAACCTGAAATTCTCGACTTCGGCAGATGAATCAATAAAATTAAATAATATCCAGGACGAACTTTCAGTTTTCCCTTCGCCTGCAACAAGTTTTACTAATGTTACAATTCCGGATGGTACTTTTGATTGTCTTAATTTTATCGATATTACCGGAAAGATTATTGCAAAATTTGGCATAAAGAACTTTTGCGGAACAACACAACGGATTGATTTAGATAACTTTAGTAAAGGAACTTTTATGGTTTTACTTGTTGGTGAAACACAATCTTTATCAGGTAAACTAATTATTAATTAATAAATCGTTTGAACGAAATATTATCAGAAAGTTACAAACAAGGAATCCTTTATGATTTTCCAGCAAATAAAGAGCCTTTAAAAATTATCGACTATGAAATACACAACTACTAATTCAAGCAGATTTTTAATTGTTGTCCTGGCAATAATTTTTAATGCTACTTTATTGTTCAGCCAGGTTACCAAAGTTACACTGTATCCTTATCTTGTAACAAATATTTCCGGTTTGGGTAACGCTACAATGATGGTTGATGAACAGGATTTGTCGGGAGATCCTTTGAACGGAGTCAATGGAGTGCCTTTAACGATCTGGCAGACCAGCTTTTCGGCAGTTTATCCGTTAAGCGCATACATCGACCTGGGTAGTGAGATGGCAGTTAAGAATATTTTTATCTATGATTCCTACAACATGGCCAATCTAATCGTCGATTATGGTACACCTGATAATTGGCAAAATCTTTTTACTGAACCTTTAAATGGCTATAAAAAATGGAAACGCCATGATGTTAGCATTACTACAAGATATCTTAAAGTTTCCAAAACAAGTCCGTTGGTGAATTTTAACGAAATTATTATTTACGCCGATAATCCAATTCTTCCGCCACCAAATGTAACCAACCTTGCACCGGTTTTTTCGAATCCAACTTCGGTAAATCTGACCTGGAATGATGTAACAGGAAACCAGTCAACCGGCATTTTTACAGGATACGATCTGAGGTATAGCACAACGCCAATTAATGAGGGGAACTTTAGTAGTTGTAACTCTTTTCAAATACCTTTTAATCCTAATTCTCATGCTAATCATGAAGTTGCCGTTACAGGACTTGAAAAAGGCACCGAATATTATTTTGCTTTAAAATTGACTGGTGAAAATTCAAATTCAGCACTTTCCAATATTGCAACTATTAAAACCCCTGTTTTTTATAACCAGATCGAAACCAGGGTTATTCTGAATCCTCAAATGGTTGTTAACGAATCTGGCTTTGGTATTGCAACCAACATGGTTGACGAACAATCGATTGCAGGAGATCCACTCCATGGTTCTGGCGGAGCGCCAACTACTCATTGGTTCCCCGGCTCACAGACTTCGCTTTATCCTGCTTCAGCATACATCGACTTAGGATCGATCGTTTACATCTCAAAGATTTATTTACGTGATATTAATTCAAATGGTAATGCAATCTTCGAAATTGGTACTCCCGGAAATTGGACAACAATCTTTACCGATCCGTGCCTTTCTTATTTAAAGTGGAATCTTCACGATGTAAATGCCTACGCCAGATATTTGAGAGTTACACTCACAACACGGGAGGCTAAGTTTTCTGAAATTGCGCTTTATGTTTATTCATCTGAAGTTGTTGAAGAAAAAATCATGGTCGATCCATCAAAAATGAATAATGTGGCAAATCAGGGTGATCCGGGAAGGTTTGTTGATGAGCAGGAAATTGCCGGTGATCCATTGAATAGTCCTGGAGGAAACCCAACTACAGCATGGCAGACAAGTTATAGCAGCAGCGTTGTGTATCCACTTTTTACCGAATTGGATTTAGGAAAGATTTATGATCTCACACATGTTTTTCTCAGAGATGCAAACGATAATAGTAACTTTACGGTCTGGAGCGGAACTCCAGGTAACTGGGAATTGCTGTTTACCGATAATCTGATGGGTTATCTATCATGGAATCAACATGATATTAATGTGACGACACGGTTTTTAAGATTTGGTAAATCCAGTCCGAGGTCGAATGTTGCAGAAATTGTTTTGTACGGTTATGACAGGACTCCCGGTGAAATTGACTCGATAGCCCCATCAAAAATTACTGACCTTATTGCTCACCAGGATGGGGAAGGTAAAATCGAACTTACCTGGACTTCTACCGGCGATGACGGGCTTATAGGTACAAACGATTATTACCTGGTAAAATATAGTACTGAGCTAGTCACAGCAGCCAACTTTTTGACTTCCACATCATGGGCTTTACTTCCGGAACCACAAATCAGTGGTACTCCACAATCGTTAACCATCAATGGATTGTTGCCGGATACACGATATTATTTTGCGATAAAATCTGTTGATGATGCACTTAACTTTTCGGAAATATCTAATTGTGCTGATCAAACAACTCAAATTGTATTGGGTGGTGAACCTTATAAATTTACGCTTACTCCCAAAATGGTGATTAATGAATCAGCCCAAGGCTCGGCGTTTTTATTGGTTGATGAGCAGGCATTAGCTGGTAACCCCAAAACAGGGCAATCCGGAAATCCCGTAAATAAATGGGACATCGGTTCAACTTCCTGGATGTACCCGGGTTATGCGCTAATTGATCTGGGAGGGAATTGTTTATTGTCGGAGATCTATTTGTACGACATGACTGACGCAGGCGAAGATTCAACCTCACCGGTATCAATCTACTATGGCTCTCCTTTTGAGTGGAATTTGCTTTTTACTGATAATCTTGCAGGAACAAACTCCTGGAATCAACATGATGTTAATCTTGAAACCAGGTACCTGAGAATTAAAATTCATTCAAGGGAAACCAGGATTGGCGAAGTTGTAGTTTATGGAAGCCGACTCGAAATGCCGGCAGAAGAGCCGGTTGCTCAAGCCCATCCTTTTCCTCTCATGGATCAGTTGATTGGTGCAAACGCATTTGTAAACAGTCCTGTTGGTCGCATGCAAGCTGTTGGTTTTATCAGGGAATATCACAACTGGAGCTGGTGTGAAGGTAACACTAATACTTCCTATCCGGGCTATCCAAACAATCAGAATGAATTTAATGTTCTTGGATGGAATTTCGACTATTATTATGAAATTCTTAAAAAAAGCGGATTATTCGTCTTTCCTGATATTCAGGGAAGTGTTTTGTGGTTGACTAATTTCAATCAAAGTAAGCTTAGCAATAAGCCTGTATCTGAAGGTGAAGATCCTTTGCTGCCTGCATCCTATGCCGAGCACGCCGATCATATGTTTCAATATGCAGCCAGGTATGGAAATACTCAGGTAAGCCCTGGCCTTTTAAAACTGGCTTCCAACCAAAAAGTCATTTCAGGAACTGCTTTGCTGAATTATTATGAAGACTGGAATGAGCAGAATAAATGGTGGAATTTAAGGGAAGGCCATTTTACACCTTATGAATATTCTGCTATGGCGAGTGCTGATTATGATGGACACATGGGAACAATGGGGCCAACTTTTGGTGTGAAAAATGCTGATCCAAATGCAAAACTCGTTATGGGTGGTCTGGCTGAAACAAACATCGAATACATCAAGGCAATGAAACTCTGGGCCGATTATTACCGCAATGGCGAATTTCCAGCTGACGTAATAAATGTTCATCATTATTGTCATAATGGTCCAAATCCTCAAACTACCGGAACTGCCGGAGTAAGTCCTGAGGCTGGCAACCTTAAAGGGTTTATGGCTGATTTTGTTGATTATCGAAACAAGTACTATCCTGGAAAAGAAGTCTGGATTACCGAATTTGGCTACGACACACATCCTGCCTCAGTATTGCGTTCTCCGGAAATTGGTTCATTTTCTCAATTCGAAGTTCAGGCACAATGGCTCGTACGGTCATATCTTGTACTTGCAGCATCCGGAGTTGATAGAGCAGCAATGTATATGTTGGCAGATGTTAACCCTGCCAGTTCTACAAAATTTGACAATTCAGGATTGATAAGTTCGGCGGCTACCGGCTACGTACCAAAAACTTCCTGGTATTATGTTTACACCATGAAAAATCATCTGACAGGAATGCGGTTTCAACTGGAAATCCCCTCTGCAAACCCACAGGTAATGGTTTACAAGTTTAAGAATGATATTGAAAATGTTGGAGCCTACTCCCTTTGGTGCCCAACAAGTAATCAGACTGAAGTTTCTGGTTATGAACTAACTTTGGATGAAGGCGAAACACAGGTAAAACTTGTCGAATTAGCAGATGGATCAATTTCAGGACAGGAAACAATAATGGAAGTTATAAATGGAAAGGTTACGGTTAATGTTTCCGAAAGACCTGTGTTTATTATTGCAGCCGGCGATGATTATGTTTTTCCCGAGTTTCATCAGGAAGTCAAACTTGAATTAAACCCAACGATGGTAACCAATGAAACAGGTTTGGGAGTTGCTACCAACATGGTTGATGAACAAACGCTTTCAGGAGATCCGTTTATGGGAACTAATGCAGATCCGCTGACTTCATGGTCGCCAGGTTATTCTGCGACTTACCCAAGAAGTTCCTACATTGATTTAGGTCAGGAATATGATGTATCGAAAATTTTTCTGCGCGATTACAGTTCAAGTGGAAATGTAACTATTTCTGCCGGTGAGCCTGGCAACTGGACTCCGGTTTTTGATGACGACTTAGGGCGTTACAAAGTATGGAGCGGTCATGTTGTAAACCAGAAAACCAGATACATCAGGGTTACTTTGTTTTCGCCTTCATCCACCTTTTCTGAATTAATCCTGTATGTAAGGGAATAGGATATTAAAGATAGTATTTCCTGCTTTTTTAAAGTGGAAATCTTTTTTGCTGGGGCCTCCGTCATTAATTTGGCGGGGGTTTTTTTCTTGAGTTTGACACTTAAAACGTCTAATATGCTGTACGTCAATGGAGTATTAATTTACGTTTCGCACTACAACTCATTCGAGATAAGTGACTGATAATCAAATATGAGCCAATGATGGCTGATCTCTTATCATATTATATTTCAATTAATTACGTGTAATGTCCTATTAATTCTATCGGGATGAGATCCGGTAGACCTCTCAGGTGAAGCGCCCGGAGTATTGCCGTTGCATTTTCGGGTGTTTTTGAAGTCAGATAGTATTCTCTTTGGTCTTGCCTGATGAGGCTTATCTGCATTTTTGTCAATACAATTCTTATTTGATTTTCTGATAGTGGGGTATTTTTTTGCCTCAAGCGCAACTGAAGGTAGTTGAGTAATGTAAAGCAGATATAGCAAAGTGCTAAATGGCCGAGTATCCTTTTCTTTGTCCAATGATACATCGGGCGTGTTTCGAGGAAGGTTTTGAAGTTGCGGAAAGATTGTTCGATTTTGTAAAGTTGCTTGTATGTGTCGAGGATTTGGGCTACTGGTAAATTTTTGTTGTTGGTAGCAACGCATAAGAATCCATCAAATCGTTCGCTGTTTTTAATTTTATCTTCATCGAGGGTGTAGATATTTTTTTCCTGCTTTTTCAGAAAGTGAGCTTTTGCTTTCTTTTCTAATTGTTCGGGGGTTTGCAACAACTTTTTGGCCTTTTCAATTTTTTCTTCACGCTGGGCTTTATCTCTGGCGGCTCTTTTGGGGCTATAGGTACTGATGAGTTTCTTGTTTCCGTAATCGGTGATGTAGTATTTTATTTCGACTTCTGCCTGGCTGTCTTCATCTATGATTTTTGTGATTTGATAATTTTTCAAATCGAGTATTTCATTTTGCTTTTCATTGGCGATGTTTTTGAGACGTTCTCCAAAAATATAATCATAGCCTTGCTCTTGTGTTTGCGTGATGTTGTCGCGGTTCATCATTCCGCTGTCGGCAACGCAGATGATTTTTCCAATCTGGTATTTCTTCTTCAGTCTTATGATGGCATCAGCAAAAGTGTGTCCTTCGTACTGGGTTCCGTGATAGACTTCATAACCTACCGGCTGCTTGTTTTGGTCGATAAGCATTCCAAACACAACGATGGTATCGCCGATTTTCCCGTCTTTGCCAAAACCTTTTTCGCGAAAGCCGTCTTCCTTATCGCTATCAAAATAGAATGTTGTTACATCGTAAAATACCACATCGAGTTCCTGATTAAATAAGTCACGGCCTTTTTGGTAAATCATATGTTTGAGTTGTTCCTGGCTGTCGTGAAGGTGGTCGAGGGTACGGTAAATCTGGTGGAGTTCGGTTTTGGCAAGTCCAAAATAATCGGTTTGGTTTAGATAATTTGACCGTTTGCTCACCGGATCGTGCAGCCGCTCGCAAATAAGCAAGCATAAGCTGTCGATTAAATTAAATCCAAGCCCGCTGTTGTTGATGCGTCTTTGAAAAAAACTGTCAAGGGAATACTCTTTGAGTAATTTGCGAACCACCAGCGGAAAACCATAATTGTAGCGACCGGTTTCTTTAAGCTGTTTGGATTCTAATTCTTCCAGGGTTCCCCCGCCAACCAAATAAAGTACCTCACCCATCTTCTTTAAAGATTCGGGTGAATAATCTTCGGCTCTGCCTAAGTTGTATAGGGTGCGATGCCGGCTATGGCCGTCAAGGTCGCGGTAACTTTCTACAAGGCGCAGGTAGGTGCCGGTTTTTTTGGTTTCTTTCCGAATAAATGCCATCGTGCTAATTTTTAAACAGTTAAAGGCAATAGGCACTTCATAATTAAACGGTGCCCAATCAAAATCGCACAATAGTAAGCACTTTGGGGCAAAAAACCAAGGTTAGGGCGCACTACTGATTTTGGAAATACAGACCAACTTTCCAGTGTTTACAAGGGTTTCAGAGGACGATTTCGGGTCAAGGTGTCAAAGTCAGGAGTGGAAATCTTTTTTGCTGGGGCCTCCGTCATTAATTTGGCGGGGGTTTTTTTTTGAAAATTTTGGGTCGAAGGATTTGCAGTTCGTTCCTGCTTTGATAAAATGCCCCCGAGGATTAACAAAAATCGTAATGATGTTAGCTCCACCATCTCACAAAAAAAACAGGCCGATAAATCATTGTTTACCAGCCTGTCTATATTTTAACTTGTTTTGTGCGGATGAAGGGACTCGAACCCACACGCCTTCCGGCACCAGATCCTAAGTCTGGCGCGTCTACCAATTTCGCCACATCCGCAGTAAAAAAAGAACCTTTAAAACTGTTGTTACCAAGTCTCAGATTTCATGCCGGTTACTCAATTCTAAAATTAAGAGCCGGTTTTGAGGGCGCAAAGATAGATGAATTTTCAAATTTCGTGAATGAATTTATTCATTTAGTTTACTTTTGAAACAATTTTTGATCTTCAAAATGCCGGATTTTATGAATTATCACAACGATCATCATTACCTCAAATCGCAGTTTACAACTGATGAGCAAAAGATTTTGCTTTATGAAGGGGCTGTTTCTATCTATAACCTTCCTTTTAAATCTGAGAATTGCGCTATCCTTCCCGGTGAGGATCAATATGATGACCACGAAAAAATATTTTCGCGTACTCCGGATTATCAGCATGCCATTTCGCCTGAAATTAACGAAATACTTAACCTTGCCGACTCCAAGGTTCATGAAAACCGGGTTTTTAATTACTCCGTTTTCCAGCCAACCGGCACTGCAAAAGCCAAAAAGATCATCATTCTCATGCATGGCCTTAATGAGAAAAACTGGTTTAAATACCTGACCTGGGCCAACCGCCTCGTGGAACTTACCGGAAGTACCGTCATTCTTTTTCCGATTGCTTTTCATATGAACCGGGCTCCCGCCGATTGGTCCGATTTCAGGATGATGAATGACCTGAAATACATTCGTGAGGGGCTTTTTCATGCAATTGTCGGCTCTTCGTTTGCTAATGTCGCCATCAGCACCAGGCTGCATATTTTGCCACAGCGCTTTTTTTGGTCGGGATTGCAAACATTTTACGATATTTTGCAATTAATTCGACAAATACGGTCGGGAAATCACCCGTTGATTGATGAAAATGCTGCTGTCGATTTTTTCGCTTACTCAATAGGGGCATTTCTTACTCAGATACTTCGGCTGGCAAATCCTGGCAGAATGCTCGACCAATCGAAAATGTTTCTTTTTTGTGGCGGACCTGTTTTTAACCGCATGACGCCTGTGCGAAAATCAATTCTCGACAGTGAGGCCAACATCGCGCTCTATTCCTTTTTTATCGAACATCTCGAAAACTATATCAAAACCGACAAAAGACTGGCGCATTATTTTAGCGAAGTGCATTCAGAAGGCCTGGTTTTTAAGGCCATGCTCGATTATAATAAGATGCTCGGATTCCGGGAAGAAAAACTGCGGGAGATCAGCGGTTTTATTTCGGCTATCGCATTAAAAAAGGATCAGGTAGTGCCATCATATGATGTTTTAAACACATTAAAAGGCGCCGACCGCGATATTCCAATTGATGTTAAGGTCATGGATTTCCCTTTTAACTACACCCACGAAAATCCTTTTCCATTAGATTTAAAAATTGCGGATGAAGTTAATGACGCCTTCGGCAAGGTTTTTAAAATTGCTGCTGATTTTCTGAGATAATTATCCCGACGTTTAAACCATCGTTTTCAGAGGTTTTCTAGCTCGCTCCCGGTTAAGATTTACAATCGCAAATATCATGACTGCTGCACTAATCCATTGGATTGCCGAAAGTTTTGCATCATTAAAAAGATAATCGAAAACAATGGCTGAAATCGGAAACAGGAGTTCACAAATTGCGGCTACATTAGCCTTAACACGGGTCAAACCGAAATAATAAAGGAAAATTGCTCCCGATCCTGTGGTTAAGGCGATGATCATGAAAATGATCCAGTTCAACCGGGTGGTTTCACTGATCTGTGAAATTGAGCCCGAGATAAGGACGAAAAGCAAAAGCATCAGACTTGTTACGCCATATCTGTAAAAGGTGGCAGTTTTAAAACTGAATTTCAGAAGGATTTTTTTGCTGAAAACCGTTGAACTGCCAAACGAAAACGAAGCAAGCAAGGCAAACAGGGCTGCATAAATGGTGTTTTTGTTAGTATCGATATTTGGTAAATTAAATCCAAAAGTCAGGAAATAACCACCTGTAACCGCCAGGGCTGCCCAAATCAGGAAATTCTTACCTATTTTTTCTTTTAAAAGAATTGATGCCAGGATAATTCCAAAAACAGGTTGCAGTTTTTGAAGCAAAACTACGATGGTAAGCTGTTGAAAGTTAACTAAAAATAATGCTTTTACAATGGCCATGGTGCCGATGGCTCCTCCGAAAAGTGCAATGAGGCCGAAAAAAATGATGTCGCTTGTGGTGAATGTTTTGATGTGCTTGTATTCCCGGAAGAGCAAAATATTCATCACCAGAAATGGGATCGTATGAAGCATGAAAACCACGTAAGCCACATCGAGGTTGTACAAGCGGGGAGTAAGCACGATTCCGTCGAAACCCCAGAAAATTGCTGAAACACTTACGGCAAGCGCTCCTAACAAGATTTGTCTTTTTTCAGTCATCAGTCGTTTAAATAGGCTGCAAAATTAGCCAGATTATCGGTTTTAGCAGGAAATTATTGATTCAGTCCGGCATTTTCGAGGTCGATAAAGAATCGGGCTGCAATACCCGCCCAGATGTAAGTCTGATTCCAGCCAGCCTGCAGGTCGTCGGCGCTATAAAATTCCCAGAAAACATGGTCCTTTTTCAAATGCCAGGCTATGTTTATCATCACCCGGTCGGCCAGCTCTTTGGCCTCGTTTTTATAGCCATAATCCAAAAGTCCTCTGAAAATTAAATAATTCCATTGTACCCATACCGGCCCGTTCCAATAACCGATGGGATTGTAATAATCATCTTTTGCTGATAAAGTGGGAATGCCGTATTTACGCCAGAATTCGTCAGGATTGGTGAGGCTTTTGAGCAGGATTTTGGCTTTCACCGAATCCGGAATTCCAGCCCAAAGCGGCAAAAATCCAATGATTTCTTTAATTTTCAAATCATCGCTATCTTTAAAAGTGAAGGAATCATTTTCTTTGTTTACATTAAAATAAAATCCTGAATTATCGTCCCACAGTTTTTGATTGATGAATTTTGACCGGTTATTTGCATCCTCAAGCCATTTTGAAGCTTCCTTCTCTATCCCAAGTTCCCGGGCCATAAAAGCTAACGATTTAGCTTCGTTTACGAGCATGGCGTTGATGTCGGGGCCTTCAAAATTTGATGGCCACCCGACTTTGTCCCAGACGGCAACCCGGGCATCACGAACGCTTTCGAGCACAGCATGGGCGCCCCATTCGCAAAGGCCGTCTTTATCCGCATCACGATTCGAAACGTAATAATTGTAAAATTTCTTTCCGGAATTGTAGGCTTCTCTAAGGAACTTTTTTTCACGGCTGACTTTATAAATTTCACTGTTTTGCCAGTTGAACCAGGGTGCCGAACTCGTCAATTGACGGTTGTAGTCGATTTGCTCGTTAAGATAAGGCCCCGTGCGATAATTAATGTAGCCCGACGGGTGCTGGCGATTCATGTAAACCCGCTGTGAATTCATTGCGCTTTGGGGGTCCATAAAAACGTAGGCCAGCATGACCAAACTTTCGTGAAATACCTGCCCGCCATAGCCCCAGCCCCATTTTGGCTCCCTCGAAAACACGTAATAATTTTCGGCACATGCTCCTTCCGGCGGCATCATACATTGCCTGATCAGGTTAAACGAATTCCAGTAAATGGCTTCGTGGTCTTTGTTGGTGAAATGTAGCTCCGGAATTTTGCTGAAGAGCTTCTCGTTGGCTTTAACCAGTTCTTCAAGGTTGGTTTTACAAAGATTTTTACTTTCGGAGATTAACTTTTCATTTGAGAAATCATGTTGGCCAATGCTTCGAATCATTCTGAACTTCTGGCTTTCACCAGGTTGAAAGTAAAATGTTTTGATATAGGCCCAAAAATGCGCAGTATCGGAAAGCTGCCCGTTAAGTTTCAGATTGCTGATTTCCTCTTTTTCAGGAAAACTGGCATAGCTTCCAAAACCATCTGGTTGAAAATCGACGCTGAAAATAGATTTTAAATCTTCTTCATAAGGAATTTTCTGCTCAACCATCCAACCATCGCGCTTTTTATGGATACTTCCGGTGATGGCATTTTCGGCGATTTCGGCGTTTTCATATTTCCCATCATAACTAAAATAAGGCAAAACTGAAATAGTCCTGTATTGATGGCTTTCGTTGGTAATCCGAAATTCCAGAATTGCAGCCTCCGAACTGTAAACTACAAAAAATGCTTCCACACGGAAATCCTTAAACGGATAAAAACCGAATTTAACCAGGTCGGGGTAGGAGGTTGTAACAATGGGTTCACGGTAATATCCGGCAAGTGTTGAGCAAATTTTGTTAGCCGATATAAATGCTGCCCCGATGTTACCGCCATCTTTTGAGATAAATCCGACATTTTTGCCTTCATCGTACCACATCAGCCGGTAAGCCTGGTCTGTTTTGTAACTGCTTCGCTCAATCGGTCCAGCATACGTGGTAAACAAAGCATCATCTTTGGAAGCATGAAGGTTTGAAAGATATTGTCCGGTTAGTTTCTGGACCAGCAGCAACTGGAAAACCAGCAGAAACCATAAAAACAGTTGTCGTGTATTTGAATATTTCATCTTGACGGTTTATCTGAATATTGATTTTTTGAATGCAAAACTAATCAGTTTATCTGCGGAAGGCATTGAAAACCGAATGTTTTTTCAGTATTATTTTATAGGGATTTTTGCATGAATATCTATGAAAATCAGGATCAAAACTTCCAATATCAATGGGTTTTATTGGATCAAAAAGTGCAATTTAAAATATCAGTTAACTTTTTGGTTCATAAAGAATTGAAACGTCAAAACAATTATGTAAAAATTGGGTTATAATAGCGCTTAGAAAAATTTTAACCTAAAAGCTTTATGAAAAAAGAACCTAAAGATGAATTAAATCCTGTTGAAGTTTTTACAGGAACTGCCTGGCAGGCTGGACTGCTGAAGAGTATGCTCGAGGATAATGAATTGGAAGCATATTTGGGCGATGAAATTTTGGGAAATTATACCCCCTGGCATTCTGCTGCAGGCAGTGCCGGAGCTGTAAGGGTTTTTGTTGCCCAAAATGATTACGACAGTGCTAAAGTTGTTGTCGACTATTACTACGAAAATCTGGACGAAAGTTTTGGGGAAGACAGAGATTAAGGCTTGTCGGTGTTTGAACCTTCCATCTGATAAAAAAGATCATCTTGCTGCTGCAGCCTGTTTTCAAGTATCCGGAGATAGGTTTTATTTATAGTGTCAGGAAATATTTCTACCGATTTTTGCACCCATTCAATAGCTGGTTCCAACGATCCGTTCATTTCGTTGGCAAGCCCGATATTAAAGGTTGCCCGAGCCTGGTTTAAATTCTTTGGGTTCATTATTTCGTCGCGCCATATTATTTCAGCCTTTTCCCAATTTCCAAGCTGAGATTCTTTATAACCTTTTCTGATTTGCTTGCTGCCATTTTTAAACACAATCCTGTCGGTTTCCGACCAAAAAGGCGAAATCCTCCTGCCATAATTTATTCCGGCTTCGACGCCGGATTTGAGTAGAACGTCTTTTCTGAAATCAAAGATGTTCATGTTCTCATCAAAATACCACGGATCAGTTTGATAGTAGGTGGGGAAGTTTATACTTTTCAAATCGACCAATTTTGATTTAAAAGGATCGATAAAAAACCAGGTTTCCCTTATCTTCACTTCAAATTCACCAAAATAGGCAGCATAATTATCACTAATCACTTCATATTTATCATAAGTCGCAAGGTCGTTGAGTAAAATCATGGCATCAGCATTATTTTGATGGCAGATTTGCCTGATCAGATCGAGATCATTCATCGTAAAATCATCGGACGACTTGGGAAAATGGTTCGGGATCGAATCGAAAATTACCGCTTCAAACCGTGTAGAAGCATTTAAAAAATCGTGAAGACTGAAAACAGATTCTCTGGCAATTTCATCGTAAAGGTAGGTTGTATCAGATTTAGATACATCGAAAAGACTGTACGATGTGCCGGTCGTGTCGGACTGCGAGCGGTAAAGATTGTGAGCGATCACCAGTTTTTTATAATTGGCCGGAAAAGCAATTTCGGCAGGTTCGAGAACAGTGATGGTGAAAAAATCGTAGGTATTGCACGAATTGAGCAAAACCAGACTAAAAACCGAAATAATGATAAAAATATGTTTCAAAACCGATGATTAAGTTTTTTTTGAATGAGGCGAATTTAATCAATTTTTGTGCCCATAAAGTTAGTCCGTTAAAATTTTTACAGTTTTGGTGGCATATTTGCTGTCCGTTTCCGGGAAATCTAAACTAAACTTAAAAATCCGGTTGTCCTGGCTCAGGAGTTTTGCGTTAATAACCTCCTTGATTTTGCTGTTGTTGATGTAAACTTTAAATTCTTCGGATGAACCGCTTTTTCCTTCAAAGGAAATTTCGTAAATCCCATTTACAAATTTGGTTTCGATAATTCTGCTGCCTTCGGGCGATTCGCCGGGTTTTGGATGAGCGATGAACGGTAACACCTCGATTCCGTTTTTAAATGAAATTTCGATTTCGGAGGTTTTTAAGATTTCGAAATTAACCGCCAAGTTTTGAGGATCAAATTTCTGAATAATACCATCCAGCGAAATTTCCAGGATTTGAGTTCCTGAAGGCAAACGTGGCGAAAACTGAATTTTTAATGAGGAATCACCCTGATGCGAAAAGTTGAACCGAACTTTGTTCCCTTTTCTGATTTGCTCAAAACCAAGCAAATATCCGCCAATCCTGATATTTTCGATGTTCACCCTGTCCCAGTTTGCAGGAAAATCAGGCGAAAAAGCCAGAAAGTTTTTTGTTGCATCGGGTTTTAATCCGAGCATTCCTTCGATAGCAGGTTGCAAAACCATGGTTTCGCTCCAGCATTGATGGCTGCAAACGCCGGAAGGCTGGTATTCGGCGCCATTCAGCACTTCTTCAACAAAACCAAGTGCCCAGTCATCATAAACCTGTAGGTTGTTCATGATGTGCGAAAATCCCTGAATCCCGCGTCCGGCTTCATATTCTGCCAATGCTGTCCAACCCGTAAACAAAGGCCAGACACTTCCGGTGTGATAACCTTGTGGCCTGAACAGTGGGCTTCTTTCGCTTACAATCCTGACTCCCCAGTTTGCCGTAAACTCGTTTTTGGCAAAAGCTTTCAAAACTTCTCTTGAGCGATTTTTCTCAACCTGACCAAATAAAACCGGGATTGTCGGCATGATGGATTTTTCTTCAATAAAGGAGCCATCCTGTTTGACACCATGATAAAAATATTGCTGCTCCTCGTTCCAATAAAGCGCGTTGATTTTATGGATGACCTCATTTTTATCAGTTTCATATTTGGTGGCTAAGTCGGCAAAACCCAGGTTTTGAGCGATAAATGCGGCTTCACTGAGGGCTTCGGCCCAGCAGGATGCCAGGTAAAGCGAAGTGTGCGAACCAAACAATCCGCCGCCTTCAACCCAGCCATGGCCAACATTTGTGTTTTCGATAAGGCCGTCGCCATCGGTGTCGGTGGAATACATAAAATCCATAGCAGCTTTTATGTTTTTCCAGCTTTCGCTGATAAAATCCTTATCACCCGAATGTTTCAGATAACGGCCGGCCAAAACCACATAAAGCGGCGTGGCATCCGAGGCATCATAATGCGCAAAACCCGAAGTGCTGAGTTCATGAAAAATCTTGCCATTCAAATCCTGGAATTTTTGCAAGGTTCCGATCACACTTTTTACCTTCCCGAAATCGCCATAACCAAGCAAAGCAAAAGCGCTCCATTCGGAATCGCGGCCAAAGTACCAGGCATAGCCCGGGCGACCATTCACTTTGTGCTCACCGTCCCAGCCGTTTTCGGTGGTTCCGTAACCTGCAACCAGCGAACCGCCGATTCCCGGAGTCGTAACAAAAAACCGGTCGCTGGCATTGACTGCCCAGGCAAAGCCTGTATTAAAAACCGCATCAGGCGTGGTAATGGAAAGCATTTTACCGGAAATATTTTCCTGATGTAACAGCGCATTTTTATAAACTTTTTCGGGATCGGATTGAGCCATCTGAAAAGCGGTGATGGCTTTTGAAATTCCTTCGCTGCCTGCCGAAACAATCACATCAAAGTTGTCGTTCATCTCCAGATTAATTTTGGCAAGGCCGCTTATTTTTAACCCATCGGCAGGTTTTGTTTTCCAAACCGAATCGACAGCAAAAATTTCGTTGTAATGGCCAACCGGGCAAATAACCGGTTTAAAAGAGGGCAGGAGCTGGGAAGATGAAAAATTTACCGGCTCCGGATTTTTATTAAAACCAAGCATACTTACAAAATCGCCGGATGGATCGGTGATGATGAATGCGTTTAACTTTTGGTCGAAAGTATATTTTATGCCTCCCAAAACCTTTTCGGAATAAGGCCACATCATGCGCTGATTGGACTTGAAACGGATGAATATTTCGGCAGGATAAACGCCCCGGTATTCGTAATGAACCACTGCCTGCGGCTGATCAGGCGAAACGCAGATTATCTCTTTTAAAAATGCCCGCTTAAACTGGTAAAGCCGCTCAAACGATTCGGGATGGATGGTAATCATTGGTTTTTCGTCGGTTAGCCAATAAATTGTGTCGCGATAGTCAAACTTTATCCCAACTTCATAATCTCGGAAAGCCATAAAAGGGTGCGCCCAGATTTCGTCGATGCCGCCGGTTTCTTTGCCCATTATTAAAAGCCGTTCACCGGCAACATCCCAAAAATTAACGGTGGCAAACCTTCGGTGCAGGTCGGTTTTACTTTCGTTAATTTCCCATTGATGCGATTTGATGGTTGGGCGTAACATCGGGAAATATGCGTTTTCAGCTAAAACAAATGATTCTATTTTTGGTGGCTGATAATTCCAGAAATGCGCTTCAATGTTGGGCATTCCAGCTAAATAATCTAAACAATTCAGAGTAAATTTTTCGAGATGTTGCCGGTTTACATTGTAGGTTTCATCAGCTTTAGCTTGTTGCTTTTCGGGAAATTTAAAATACATGTAACCGCCCACAGCAAGGATTTTTCCTTTTCCAACTTCATATTCGACGATCATTTTTTTATCTTCCCGCAGGAAAATATAATCCCAGTCGGTGGCCACAACTTTGCCTGCTGCCGGAATCGTATCTCCAAAAAATCCATAATTTCTGACAGTGATGTCGGCAGAAGGTTTTAAGATGTAAGCACCGCCATTTAAACCATCAAACACAGGATGGGAGCGGAAACTATGAAATCCCAGCATCCGGCCGTAACCTGAATCTTTGGCTTGTTTGTTCACTAAAACAGGCTTTTCAGTTTCAATTTCCAAAAGATTGATCAAAGGAAAAGCTTCCTGTGTAAGCAAAAGGTTTCCCCCATTTTGGGCGTAAGTTTTAAGACTGGCTATGATATTTGGCGAAAAAACATCGGCAATCCGGATATTGGTGTCGGAAAGATGAACCCAGATTGCATCAAAACTATTGATTTTAGCTGGTTTGCTGGCATTTTTCGGCGTAAGCCATAAAGAACTGATTCCGGGTTGGGAAGATAAAAACTCCCATGCAGCGGCAGTTTCGACATCGGCTTGCTTTAATTTTTGATTGGTCAGGAAGCCTATCTTTAAATCCTGTGCTGCCGAAACAAGCGTTAACGCCAGAAGAGCCAGGAATAATGAATATTTTTTCATGCCCGCGGAGGTTTGAATGAATAATCTTTTGGGCAAACTTACTAAAAAGCTGGGTTTTTGGCTTATGGAATTTATGTTTCGATAAGTTTAAAACCAGGAGTACGAATAAATCGATTTTGGTGGAGATGATTTTTGTTACGTTAAAATATGTTGATGATTCAAAGCGTTTATTGCCGGTAATTTCCTGCATCAAAACTGTTTCACAATTTTTTTTCACCATTCATACTTCATTATTAAAAACCGGATTCATGATAAAATGCTCTACTTTTTCTTTAACTGCGTTTATTAACCAAAATCAACAAGTTTATGAGAGCATTCATTTTAATCATTTCGACAATCGTTTTGTTTCCTTTTGCAGGAAAACCGCAAACCCGCAGCCTTACAGAGGCTGAAAAGCAAAAGCTCATCCAGTTTTCTATTCATGGCAACGAAGGCAGCACCCACTACATCCGGCCGTTGATGCTGGAGGTTAAGAACATCTCTAATTCCATTACAAATTTAAAAGTCGAAAACGGGCTTGTTTTGGAAGCCGGTGATTCGGCTTATCAGAATTTTGTGGTGACAAAGGAAGAAATTCTTGCCTTAAAGCCCGGTCAGGTAAAGGAAGTCCAGCTTTATGCGATGTGTCTCGAAAGTTCCGATGCTTCACCCGACGTATCTTCTGATTATCATCTCACAAAGCTCGCCGATTCAAGCCTGCTTGGACTTACGAAGAAAATTGAAAAGGAGGAACTCTTCAATTTTGAAGCACAAACTGCCGTTTGGGCTTTGTCGTGCAAATATCCGATCGATTATATCACCGGTTTCGATACTGTACTTACCCGTCAGCTTATCGGCTATGTGGCTGATGAAACAGGCCAACCAATTCCTCCGGCACCTGCACCTGATGATTATGAGCGCAATTACTATTCGACATCAACCTACAAGCTTAAAATGGGAGGGGAGTTTTCGTACAATCTTTACGAAAACCGTTCGATCATTATCGCCATGTTTGATAAGGATAATATTGTGGTGAGGGAGTTGTACAAAAACCTGGTTGAAAAACCCGGCGACCATAAACTTAAATTTGAGTTTGACGCTACCGCATACACCGATGATTTTTATTATCTCAAAGTGATTGATAACGGTGATGTGGCTATCGAAATGAAGGTTGATATTCCAAAAAGGGATCGGGGTTGATAAATTGCATTAAACCCGGATTCATCCGATTAAATCAGGAAATTCATTTGTTTGCTGTTCATACTTTAATCAGACGGCATTTTCATCTGGTCGGGATGGCTTCAATCTGAAAGGTTTTGGGAAAAACGATCGGACATTAATTTGGAAGACAAAGGAGGTTGTTGCGGAACAGTAAAATAAACCGTTGTGCCTTTTCCTTCTTCGCTTTCCAGGCGGATTGTCCCACCAAGCAGCTCCACATACGATTTCGCGATGAAAAGGTCTAAGCCCCGACTATCTATTTTCCTTTCAATGCAATAATAATGTAGCGCGAAAGCATCAAACGCAGTCTCGTGTTCTTTTTGAGGAATACCAATTCCAGTATCTTTTACATAAAACTCTACTTCGGTGGATTCAAAAATTGTTTCACATGTTTCATCCATCAAACTTGTAGAACCAGCATTTTTTGATACATAACCAATTTCGACTGATCCATTATCGGTAAATCTATCTGCCATCTTTATAAGTGTGGATAGGGTTTTCAAGATTAAAAATTCATCTGAAAAAATGAAGACATCATCTTCAGGCGAATTTCTTTTGTAGTAAAACTGAATTCCTTTCTTGTTGAACCCATGTTTAAATGATGAGTAGCTGTCATCGATCATTTCGTTGATACTTACCTCAGTTATGGTGGCTTTTCGCTCACAATCCAAAAATAAAACTTCTGAAAAATCTTCGAAATTATTCATGAATTGGTAGGAAGACTGGACAAGAATATTATAAATTTCTTTTCTTTTACTTTCTGTTAATTCTTCATTAAGCAAAAATTCAGAGAATCCTAATACGCAATTTATTGGGGTATGTATTTCGAGTGACATGATAGCTTGAAACTCAGATTTGAAACGGTTTTTTTCTCTAACTTTTTCAGTCGCTATAATAAATTCCTCTTCCATCAGCTTTTGCTCGCTGAGGCATTTCTCGTATGATGCTTTTAAAGCAAAATTCTCAGCCTGTAATTTTTGAAACTCGTTGATGAGTTCGTCTTTGGTTTTATTTTGTAAATCCATAATTTTCGTATTTGAAGTATTTTATTTATTGGATCGGATTATCGGATTAAAATGAAGGAAAATTGGTTTGGAGAATAGCCTTCGAACTGAAATTGGTTCGGAAGGAATACTTTTTCAGATGATTTAACAGCTTTCATCGGGTGGTTTGTAATTTTGGCAAATTTAAAAAAAATGGCATTTTCATCTGGCAGGGATGGTTTTAATCTGATAGGTTTTGGGAAAAGTATGGGGTATCATCATTTGGGGTTGATATCCGGAACAGTAAAATAAAATGCTGTGCCTTTCCCTTCTTCGCTTTCCAGACGGATTGTCCCACCAAGCAGCTCCACATACGATTTAGCAACAAATAGGTCCGAGCCTAAATCTTCGACATCTCGTGTCTCAAAAATACCATTCAGCCCCGACAGGCTAAATATTGACTGATGTTTATTTTGAGGAATGTTAATGCCGGTATTTTTAACATAAAATTCTATTTCCGGTTGGTCGGAAACCGTTTTTTGATCAAAACCAATTTCGATTGAACCTTCACCGGTGAATTTTAGAAAACTCATGATAAGTTTTGTCAGTATATCCTGAATTAAAAACCTGTCTGTTTTAACAATGACAGCTTGTGTAGGCGGGGTGATTTTTAATGAAAACAGAATTCCTTTTGTTTCGATCTTCAGTTTGAGTGCTGAATAAATTCCTTCGATAATTTCGGTGATGTTTGTCGCCGAAATCTTGGCTTTTCTACCATAATCTATTTCTAAAACCTCAAAAAAATCATTTATTATTTTCTTAAGTTGGGTGGACTTCTGGTACAGAATTTTGGAGATATCCCTTATTTTGTTGATTTCAAGATTATCATCCTGCAGTAACTCTGAGAAACCTTGTATGAAGTTTATTGGAGTACGAATTTCGTGCAACATGCAAGTAATAGACTCTGGCATGAGCAGGTTCTTTTTATAAGTTTTTTCTATCAGCTTTTGTTCGATGAGGCATTTCTCGTAAGATGCTTTTAAAGCAAAATTCTCAGCCTGTAATTTTTGTAACTCGTTGATGAGTTCGTTTCGGGTTTTGTTGTGAAAATCCATAATTTTCGAATTTAAAGCATTTTATTTATTGGGTCGGATTACCAGATTAATAAAGAGGAAATTTGGTTTGGCGAATCGCCTTCGAAACGAAGTTGATCAGGAAGAATCATTTTTTCAGACGATTTTAACAGCATTCATCGGGTGGAGTATAATTCGGACAAATTTATAAACTATTTTAATCTTCAAATGTGATTCAATTTTTTCGATAAATGGTTGTTCTGTTTGGTTTTGATGGTTTGAAAGTATTGAAAGACAAATTAATTAAGTTTCACTATTTTGTCGTCTTCCCGCCCATTGCTGGAAATACGCTGTCGATGGGCTCCCAGAGTTCGATTTTGTTGCCTTCAGCATCCATAATGTGAACAAATTTTCCATAATCATAAGCCTCAATTTCATCGATAACGGTAAAACCGTTGGCTTTTAACTTTTTTGCAAGTCCTTCGATGTTCCGGACCCTGTAATTGATCATAAACTCCTTTTTTGAGGGAAGGAAATATTCACTTCCTGTTTTGAAAGGACTCCACTGGAGGCAATTAATTTCGTTGGGACGGTTGGCGTTTCTGAATTCGAAACTCGATCCCCACTCCGTAACTTCAAGCCCCAGATTTTTTGCATACCAGGCTTTTGTTTCCTTTGGGTTGTCGGAAAAGAAGAAGATGCCGCCAATTCCAGTCACTTTTGGAATGGTGTCGCTCGCTGATTGTGTGTTTTCGGTTTTATTTTTTTTGTTTTCCATAACATTAGTTTTGATGTTTGCCCGATTACAGCCTGTGAGCACTGCAACGATTAATACTGTTAATAGCTTGTTCATTTTAACTTGTGGATTTAATATTTGCGAACCAATGTCGTTTTGATAAGGATTTGCACGCTGATAACGCTGATGCAAGCAGCGCTGATCCGCCATTAGTCGGACAGGTTTTTCGCGGATTTTTTGTATCATAAACAGTTTTAATCCGCGTTCCATTTTATATTAGTTAACTAAACGAAATTGATTTGCGAATAAATATTACATGCCTTATCATTTGTGCCCCTTTTCATTACTGGTATTTCTGCCCCTCTAAAAAGAATGGTTGACCTTACATTCTGATGTTTTTTATCGGTGGAGCAAACTTTCCTGTTTTTCGCACTCTGGAAACACGATTTCTTCATTGCTGTTCATGAGCACAAGGTAGGATTTCCCGGGACTTAGAAATTGTAGCGAAGTGACGTTCATTTGGGGCCAGAAGACATGAATACTTGCGACTTCTTTGACAATTACCGGATTTTTGCCTTCAAAAAGCTGCGCGATGTTAACGTCGCAGGCAGAAAGTACAGGGATAAGATTCCAGCCGGATTTTAACTGGAGTGCGCGATTTTGGGAAATCATTCCGCTAATTGTCAGTTCCACCGAATCGGTAACTTTTATCTGATAACCTGATGTAATTTGCCAGTTTACAAGCGTATTTATATTCCCGGAAGGGTAAAATTTGCCAGTCTGGTTTTCGATAATTACAAGTTCAGGATGAATTGAACTGAGCAGGTTTTCGATATTAGAATCGGTAGGTTCTATTGTACTTGATATTCCTGACCAACCCTTAGGAATCGTTATCTTGTGTTGTCTGATGAAATCACCGGAAATGGAATAAAAAATTTCGTTATTGGGTTTGTTGATTCTTAGCCAACCGTTAGCCAATACCTGCGGTATTACCGGAAGCTGTGAACCGAGGGTTTTAATTCCGATGTTAAGCAACGGCCACGAAAACTGCTCAGGATTAATATCAACAAAGGTTTGATTTCCCAGAAATGAAAGCTCAAGTGAATCTTCAATTTTTTTGAGTAAGACAGAACCAGAACTTCTGATTCCTTTTGAGGCAAATTCAACTCCACCCGGGTTCAAAAAGGTGCGGTCGGCTGTATTAGCGGCCGCTATTGCATTTCCAGATACCTGAATACGATAAACTTCGTTGTTGCCATCCGAAGCATAGAAACCTTTCGGAGGTAGAATTTTATCATCAACATTAATATTGTTTTGACCGAAATTGACGACTACTTTCCATCCATTTTCAAATTCGGTTTGTTGAACAAGTTTATCTGTTGTGAGGAAGGTATGAGCAGTCATTTTAGAAAATCCGCAATTTGCCGAAACAGAAGAGATTAATTGTGCGCTGGTGAGGAATTTTTCGCGGTTTTCGATCCAATATTCGTACGAAGGAGGCATGAATAAAGGCATTGAAGCATAGAGAATGTTGAAAAGGTCTTTATCGTCCCAATAGGTTGGAACTTTTGAAACACCATCGCCGGTGTACCAGGTTGGCACATGAACATCGTGATAAACCAAGCCATGAAGCGGAATCCGGCGGGCAGGGTTCATGTTGTAGTTCACAAAATCGGCATCAGGTTCGTCAACGGGTGTCATCCAGTCGTAACCTGCACCATCCACGGGCATGATTGACATGGTTCCTTCGCCGTAATCAACCACCTGAAAGGCAAAATCGCGGGCTTCTTCGCTGCCGGTAACCAGCGAAAACTGGTTTTTGACCACATCCAGCGCTTCAACACGGTACAATGCATCCTGATGCCTGGTGGTGGGATGATCCGGTGAAAAGCATTGGTGCAGTTCCGAAGATAGTTCGACATCAATAAACCTGCAGTTGTAATGATTTGTATCCAGCTCGGTTAGACGGCTTGCCGCGTAATCGGGATGTGTGGCCGAACAAGTGTAAAATCCCTGGAAAGGAATGCTGTCGTCGATAAAGGCAAGCCAACCTTCGAGCAATGAACCATCTTGATTTACGATAACATCTTCGGGATAACCCTCAGAGCGGTATCCTGGATATTCGGGAAAATCGGGTGGCCATACATCCGTAAAAATATCGTACCTCGACGACAGCATGCCATGTGAATTGATGCTTTCGATAACCTCTGAAACTTCATCCCAAACATACCAGCCGCCGGATAATGAAATGATGGCCTTATCAATTCCAAAATGATAAAGCGAATCAATAAATCCGGGTTGCATAAATTCCCATTGTAAAGCCCAGAAATCAATGGCTCCTTCCAGTTTTGCCAAATTTGGATTTGCAGCGATTTTTTCGTCGAAGGTTTTTACATAGCCCAGTTGCTCCGCATGATTTCGATACCAGCCGGCCATTTCGACATAACCTCCGGTATCAATAAAAACAAGGCTGAATTTCCGGTTGTGGCCAAATTCGGATTTACTTGATTCGTGAACAAGCTGAATGGTTGAAAGATTGTTATCCGGAGGTTGTAAAAAACGAATGCGGGTGTCCCAGGGGTCGTCAGAAACGATCATATAGCCGCCGGAGAGATCGGTTACACCACAAAAGGCCATCGTACTTTTCCATGAATACATGCTAAATTCCCAAAAAGGAAATTCCTCTTCCACAGGTAAAATCATTCCCGTAGCCCAGGGAACGATGAGATAATCACCCGGCTTGCTCGTAATTAATCCAGGAAAGGCGATTTCATTTCCAATCTGCGCATAGGGAGCAGCCATTAACTCAAAGGTGAGCGCCTGGTCAAGGAGTGTTGCCGAAATCGAAAAGTCCTGATTTCCGGAGATTATTTTGCCCGAAAATACAAATGAGTTTGATGTTGAATCAATTCCTGAGATGACCATGAATGGGGTTGGTTGCGATGACCAGGTTTGTCCGGTATGTTTGTTCAGGAAGTTCATTTCAAACGAAGGTGTGATAATTTCGATTTTAAGATGCTCGTTTTCGATGAAGTGCGATTTATTCGACCCCATCGAGCCAATAAGTTCAAATTCGATGTCATCCAGATAAATTTCGCACAAACCGCCACCAACAAATCGTGGCCACACGTAGGCCACACCGGGAGGAATCGCCAGCCAGGTTGTAAAATGCTGATATTGATCCTGAGTTGTGTAAAAATAATTTGGGTTTGCTGACCAATCCATTGACTGATTATTTGAATTGAAAAGGGCAAAACTCATCTCGGCATAGTCGTCGAGCTGAACAACATTTACCCAGGCATTAAACTGGTAAATATTGCCTTCGATGACATTAAACTTACCACTTTGCTTGAATGACCAATCATTTGCACCCCAATGTTTAATTTGAAGCGCACGATTACCCATGTGTGCTGTATCGTTCGCAATTCGCGAATAGCCAACGCCGGAATCTCTGGTCCAAAGATTATCCCAATGGCTCATTCCATCTTCAAAACCAGGATTTTGGATGAGGTTTTGCGGTGTAAGATTGCCAGTTAAAAATACCAGAAAACTTATCAGGAGCAGGAGCTTTTTAATCATTTTATTCGGAATTAATTTTTATCAAAAACTCAATTTGCCTTCCTTCACAAAAGTAGAAACATCCTGCTTCATTGGCAAGATGTTCTTTTTAATATTGAAGTTATCGAAAAAAGAGGGGCATCCGATAATCGAATGCCCCTTTAAAATGGTGACAAAAATGACTTGAAAATCTCTATTGACCCTTCACAACTTTCCGGGTTGTAATACATTGAGAAGTTCTGATCTGAACCTGGTAAAAACCTGCCGGCAAAGCTGAAAGATCGAGAACCTGGTTGCCATCGGCGTTTGGATTCATATGTATCACAACGGAACCGTCGGAGGCCATTACCAGAATCTGTTCAATTCCGGTAATTTTGCCAAATGTGAATTTATTGTTTGAAGGATTGGGTAGCATACTAGGTATTTAGTGGTTGATTTATTTGAGGCAATCAAATAATAAGGCGACTGTAGAAACAACGATTCAGAATAGGAACTTCAGCAAATGTTAAATAATTTCTTTTCATTTAACAATAGGTAAGTCTGCAGATACCAGACAAAAAAAGAAATTTTCGTTGACTTAAGCGAAATCTTTCCGGTTTTAATCCATTGAGGGTCTTTAAATTTTCACAAACTCCCGAAAATTACTTCTATGTATCAGAAATGTATCTGCCTTGTAGGTTTCGTTAAACAATTTGGGCATTTTTGGTTTTTTAACGCTCCACTTGAATTCATATCCAAAAATACTACCATCTTTTTCTTCCACAAAGTCAATCTCCTGTTGTTGTTTGGTACGCCAGAAATACATTTTTGCAAATGTTTGTTTGTAAAAATTTTGTTTGAATCTTTCCGACACCAGGAAATTTTCCCATAAGGATCCTTTATCTACCCTCATCTCCAATGGGTTGAAATTGCCAATAAGCATATTTCTGATGCCATTATCGTAGAAATATATTTTACGGTTTTGTTTGATTTCATTTCTCAAATTCCTGCTAAAACTGTTAAGCCGGAAAATGACAAACCCTTTTTCCAAAATTTCGATGTACTTTTGAATAGTTAATTTATTTATCCCTACAATTTGTGATAATTCGTTGTAATTAACCTCACTACCCATTTGGAGTGCCAGTGCCAGCAAAAGTTTCTCAAGTACTTCCGGTCGCCTTATACCCGAAAATGCCAATAAATCCCGAAAGAGATAGCTGTTAACAAGATTCTTTAATGTTTCTCTCTCCATTCCCGGGTGATTGATTACATCAGGATAGAAACCATATAGCAGGCGGTTTTCGAGTTGTTGTTCTGATTTTATAAAACCAATTGTTCCCTCGTATTCCTCCCATGAAATCGGGAACAATTCGTACTCCCATTTTCTGCCTGTAAGCGGTTCATTTAATTCATTGCCCAGATCAAACGATGATGAACCGCTGATGAGTAATTGAATATGCTTGAATTGGTCTGTAATTATTTTTAAGGTTAATCCAATTCCTGGTATCCTCTGGGCTTCATCAACGAAAACAGTCTTATGGTCAGCTACGATAGTCCGGATTTGCTCAGTATTTGGGTTAGATAATAAACTTCTGATGGTAGGATCGTCGCCATCTAAAAACAAGTAGTCCAACCCTTCAAGGCAATTCCTGATAAGTGTTGTTTTACCTACCTGTCGGGCACCAACAACAATGATGGCTTTACCTCCATTGAGTTTTTCAATAATTTTTGCCTCTATTGTTCTCGCAAACATATTTTTTTAGCAAAAGTATGTTTAAATATTGTATTGGCCAATAGTTATGACCAAAAGTCATTACGTTTTGGTGAGCCGGGCATGGTGTTAATCTCAGAGGTGCGAAGGTGACCCCAAGTTCTAAATGAGCCGAAATGACCGGGATATTAATCCGCCAGTTGGCGGATATTGATTCCTACTAGCAAGCTCATAGTGGACTTACACCACCAAGTTATGGCCCACTCCGGGCGCGCAAAAATATGGCATTCTTTTTTAGAATGCTCTCTTTTGAGCGTTTTAAAAATTCTCATTGATCAGAACCCTTAGGCTGCAGTCAGGAATAGCTTTTAAAACTTTGTGTTTTTTTGTGTTTAAGTGACTTTGATGCTAAAATAAAGATGCCACCAAGTCTCAAAGTCAATAATGATCACAAATTGAAATTACATCGCTTATCTAAACCTGAGCCAAGCCTTACTGTCCTTTCACAACCTTTCGTGTAACAACGCCTAATGAAGTCCGGATCTGAACCTGGTAAAGCCCGGAAGGCAATCCTGATAAATCCAGTACCTGATCGCCTTCAATAACCGTATGAATACGCATAACTACAGATCCGTCAGCAGCCATCACCAAAATCTGTTCTATTCCGGCAATTCCGCCAATGGTTACTTTTCCATCTGTTGGGTTTGGATAAATGAACAAGCCCGTGGCAAAGTTTTCGGCAAGGCCGGTGTTTATTACCGAAAGCCCTTTAATAGCCGAAATTCCTTCTGTTGCAAACAAGCCGTTGTTGTTAGACATTTCGGGGTTGTATGCCACGTCAAGCGTAAACTCTTCGCCGGTTGATGGCCTGAAAAGTTTGAAAATCATTGGCTGACCGTCAATAAATCCGTCGGTTTCTGCAGTTAATTGATCATCAGCGAAAGCATACAAAGATTGATTTTCGTTGATGTTTTGGATGAGCACATTTCCAACCAATAAACCTGTTGTGGTAAATGCGCCCAAAATATCGCCTTCCTGAAGTTCATCCATTGCCACATTATCTATCCCGATAATATGGCTTGCTGCTGTCCGGTTAATGGTATTCCATGGAGTTGCCACTTCTTTGATGGGTTCTTCAGGAATGAAAGTATTATCGGCAATATTGTTTGGGAAGGTAAGGGTGCCGCCGGCGTTCATTCTAACAAAATAAGCCTTGCCAGGTGTAAGTTGGGTTAGGGAGTAGATTCCAAAGGCTGGCCAGTAAACTTTGCTTCCGGCAATTTCTTTGATAATCTGAAGATTTGCACCTAATCCACTCACCAACGTTGACGTGTTGACGCTGGTATTGCTGATGACCGGCAAAAGATTCCATCCGCTGACCAGATCAAAAATTTTATTTGTTTCTTCATTGCCAATTATCGGCAAAGTTGCAGCATCACTCATTTTCACTTTGTAACCAGACTGACCGCGCCAGTCTCCAATCGTGTTGACAGGTCCGGCAGGATAATATATTCCGGACATGGTTTGGGCGAT
>CAJATL010000269.1 GCA_903944895.1 uncultured Bacteroidota bacterium | reverse complement strand
GGACGCTTTGCGTCCGCTTTTCCCCTCCCAAACCTTGATCAAACATTGTTGTCATTCCGATCCGCCGATAGGCGGAGAGGAATCTAATTTCAAATATTCTATAAATTTTAATTTTACCGGACACTACTGTTCATGATTATTAAAGACTGTACTCTGAAAAACCGGAGACCTAACAGGCGTTAAAAATAGTCAGGTTTTCGGCTTTTTTGGTCCGGATCCGGTTCCAATTTCCAATAAGTTTTAATGTTGGATAAAGATTTTCTTTGTGATCCTGTTTTCACCCGAAATCATCTGAAGCAGGTACATACCTTCGTTGAAACTGCTGCTATTGACAGTATGAACCTGTCCGGGACGCACATCGCTGATTTCGTCGGAATAAACTACCCTGCCGGTCGGGTCACTGATTTTCAGCTTCGCCATTCCGGAGATATTTTTGCCAAATGAAATATTGAGCTGTTTATCGGCCGGATTGGGATAAATACCGAAATCCGATACTTTACCTTCGGTGACCGATACAAGGGTGTTGGATGCCACATTGGAATAAACGCCGGAATAGGCTCCATCGCGGGTAGCCGGGTCGCAGCCATCGGGGTGCTCAATCTTTATCATATAGGAAACTTCACCGGGAGGCGCATTTAAATCGGTAAATGAATTGAAACTCGCCGAAACCGTTGCGATCTGAACATAATCGCCGGAGTCGGTTTTACGCATGATCTTGTAAGAGGAATACTCAAAGCCGATATAGGAAGTCCAGATGAGGTTCCAGTCAAAGTTCACACCCTGGTTGATGGTGAGGTGAATGGTCTGGTGGAAATCGCCTGCGGGAAACACCCTGTTTTCGACATCAATAAACCCGATTTTGTAACGATAGGGCCTCATGTCAGGGTTTGAGTTGATGTCGGTGACCATACTCATTTCCTCATAGCCAACGGTATCAATAACTTCATAAACATTAGCTTCGTCGGTTTCTTTATAAACCAGGAAATGGTCGATTAAATCAGAAACAGGTTTTTCCCAGATAATCACATTAAAGTTGGTCAGGCTGTCAACCGACACCATACAGATCGGGGTCTCAGGGAAAGGGAAAATGCTGAACATCCCGCTGATATCCGAGGATGTAGTTGCATAAGAATCGGTAATCCTGACCAGGCATTCCTCCGAATTCACATTTGGGGTAAACCATTCGTAACTTCCTGAATTCCCCTGGTTCACGGCACTATTGATAACTTCCCAGGTTTGGCCGTTATTCACGGAGTATTCGAGGTAGCAATATTCTGAATAAGGATTTTCGACGGTCCAGGTGATTGTGTATGGGCTGTAGGTGTTTACAAGTTCACCGGTGGTCGGGGAAGTCAGGTTATAAACCGGGAGGGGGCTTATTGTAAAGACTTCGCTCAAGCCGAACTCAGAAGGATCTTCCACGTTGTATAGCCTGATAATACATGAATCAGAAGGAGTGGTGGAAAAATAAAGAAAGGTGTAACCCGCCTGTGCATTTATATTTTCCCCAATGAGCGTAAATGTCTGGCCATTATCGTTCGAAAGTTCAGCATTAAGAAAATTGATCCCTGTGGTATTTAAAACCCAGAACACAGACGATTCACTATTATTAAAGATGACATCTCCCTCCTGAGGGCTCCAAATTAAAATCGGGGGAAAATAAATGGTAAATGGCTCATCACTCATGTCGGTTACAGCGGTATTACCGACATCGGAGATCTTCACTAATCCATTGGTGGTTTGAAAAGCCGGAACTCCAACAGTTGCACTGCCACCGTTTGGGCCTGTAGGAACATTGCCTATATAATACCAGTTAGTGCCTCCGTCGTTGGAAAACTCGATTTTTACTTCGCCGCTAAGATTTTCACCGGTCCAGGTGACGATCTCAGTTTGGCCATAGGACCAGAATTCACCTCCATTCGGCGATTGAACAGTAAGTGTCTGGGCAGGCAACGAGGTAGCCGTAAAGGTTAATAAAAAGAATAATCCGGGGATTAAGGATTTCCAATTGCCGGATTTGAAGTTAAAGCAGGATTTCATCAGTGTATCATTTTAAATTTTCAAACTAAGTGCAAAGCTATAAAAAATGTTCATTATCAATAAAGCGTGTGGACTGAAAAGCCGGAAACTTGAAAGCTTTTAAATTAGTCAGACTTTCGTCTTTTTTAGACCAGACTCGTGCTGGTTTCCAACCAGTTTTAATGTTGGATAAAGATTTTCTTTGTGATCCTGTTTTCACCCGAAATCATCTGAAGCAGGTACATACCTTCGTCGAAACTGCTGCTATTGACAGCATGAACCTGTCCGGGACGCACATCGCTGATTTCTTCAGAATAAACTATCCTGCCGGTCGGGTCACTGATTTTCAGCTTCGCCGTTCCTGTGATATTTTCACCGAAGGAAATATTGAACTGTTTATTGGCCGGATTGGGATAAATGCTGAAATTTGGTTTTTTATCATCAGACAAGGATACCGGGGAGTTGGATGCCACATTGGAATAAACGCTGGCATATACTCCATCACGGGTAGCCGGGTCGCAGCCGTCGGGGTGATCAATCTTTATCATATAGTTAACTTCACCAGTAGGCGCATTTAAGTCGGTAAATGAACCGAAACTGGCCGAAACGGTCGCGATCTGTTCATAGTCGCCGGAATCTGTTTTACGCATGATCTTGTATGAAGAAAAATCAAACCCGATGTAGGGCGTCCAGATCAGGTTCCATGATAAGTTCACTCCCTGGTTGATGGTCAGGTGAATGGTCTGGTGGTAATCGCCTGCCGGGAACACCCTGTTGTCTGCGTCCGTGAACCCGATTTTGTAACGATAAGGCCTTATGTCGGGGTTAGAGCTGGCATCGGTGACCATGGCTATTTCCTCATAGCCAACTGTGTCAATCACTTCGTAAACATTGGCCTCGTCGGTTTCTTTATAAACCAGGAAATCGGCGATGAGATCAGAACCAGGCTTTTCCCAGATGATCACATTAAAGTTGGTCAGGCTGTCGGTTGTTACCAGGCAAGGTTGTGTCTCAGGGAAGGGCATAATGGTAAATGCAGGACTGGTGTCGTTGGATGTTGGTACGTATAAATCCCTGATCCTTATCATACATTCATCGGAGTTAATATTGGGTGTCGTCCATTCGTAAGTTCCTGAATTCCCCTGGCTGGTGCCATTGTTGATGGTAATCCAGTTTTCGCCGTTGTCGGTTGAATATTCGAGGTCACAATATTCGGTAAAAGGATTTTCAACATTCCAGTTGATGGTCAGCGGACTGTAAACATTCACGATTTCTCCGCCTGAGGGCGAGGTAAGGGTATAGACAGGCACTGTTAAGATGGTAAATGGCGTGCTCAGGCAATACACAGATGGATCGGCGGCATTGTACAATTTGAATATACATGTTTCGGCCGGCGTGTCTGATAAAACAAGGTAGGTGTAACCCATCATTGCATTGATGTTTTGAGCTACAGGGACAAAGGTAAGGCCGTTGTCGGTGGAGATTTCTGCATTGAGCAGGCTGATGCCCGGTACATAGATGAGCCAGTTAACATAAGTAGGCTCGTTTGCAAAAACAATGGATCCGGTTGCCGGCTGATAAAGGCTGATTGGCTTGATGATAACGGTAAAAGTTGCATCGCTGCTATCTTTTACAACGGGATTGATGAAGTCGGTGATTTTCAGCAAGGCATTTGTCGTGGAATAATTAGGCACAAACATCGGGAAAATGCCTCCATCCGGTGCTGAAGGAACATCACCATAGAAAAACCATTCATTTCCCCCGTCCGGCGAAAATTCGAGCCTTAGCGTACTGCCAAGTTCCTGCCCCGACCAACTGATCTCCACGACGGTTCCGGTAGTCCAGACTTCTCCGCCATTCGGCGATAAAAGGGTAATTGACTGTGCTTGAACCGACATCGTTATTGAGGTCAGCAACATTATGCCCAGCATTAAAGATGTATGGATGAAAGATGTTTTGTATTTATTAGTTTTCATAATTTTAAGTGTTGAATTAATTATTAAAATCATTAAACAAAAGAAATTTGATTTGGTTCATTGGAATCACGAATTAAAGCAATGTTCCTGGTAGTTGTGGCTTATATTTGAAATTGATGTTTTTGCAGAAATTTTTTGATACTTGTTTTCTCTACCGACCGGGTAAAAATATTTAATCGTCCTGAAACCCTTGATTTCTTTAACCTCTACGAGGTATTTTTAAATCGGGAGTTTATTTTTTTCTACAATACTTTATCGCCTACGGCGAATTCCGCGTAGCGGATAAAGTATTGTAGAATAATGAGATGTGATAGCCTTAAAAATTCCCCATAGGGGATAAACAATTTAGTCGGTCACCAATGATTTGTTTTTTGTTTTTTTGTTCATCAAGTTTATGTTTATGAAAAATCTGGAATACAAAAATTACTCTGGAAGTATTGAGTACAGCAGGGAGGATGATCTGCTTTACGGAAGAGTTCTCGGTATTAAAGGGCTGATTTCGTACGAAGGCAAAACCGGGCAGGAATTGGAAGCCGATTTCAGAATCGTTATTGATGCGTATTTGAGCGATAAAAAAAACGTCTCAAATGACATTTTGGGATGGAACAAGTGAGAATTGAAAAGGGTTTAGTGGCAATTGAAAAATGAAAATGAATATCATTGTCTGTTTTCGTAATTTTGCAAAAAAAATAATTATGACAACAATTGAGTTAAAAAACCAGGTAATTAACAAAATAAGCCAGGTATCTGATAATGACTTGCTAATGGATGTTTATAAACTTCCCGATAATTGCTCCGATGATTCTGAGATTTACAACCTTACGGATAATCATAAGATTGCAATAGCTACCGCAATAAATCAGATCAATAATGGCGATTTCCTTACTAATGAGCAAGCCAATAATGAAATTGACGCATGGTTAAACAAATAATCTGGTCCCGATTTGCCCAAAAAGACAGGTTTCAAATTCTTGATTACTGGATTAACTATTGATTTATTCACAGCTTTAGTCACAATGATCTGATTTTCGCTTTCTCTTTTGATCCATACTTCCATGTTTTCCGGATAACGCCAAAAAAAAGCAAGCCGGTTTAAAACCCTGCCTCCCCTTAAAAATTTCCCTACTTTTGAAGCATCATCATACGCACAAATCATCATGAAAGCAGTTTTTCAATACATCATCACCGAATCGTTAAAAAGGCAGCTTACCCGGGAAGGCCGGACCCTTTCGAAAGAGCAGTTTGAGAAAGAAGTAAAAAACTCAAGCATCGAGTTTGGCCATGTGGTGCGCGACAGCTTTCTGATTCTGTCCTGGATTGCACTAGCTTTTAAAAGTAGCATTTTATAATTGCTTTAAAGTTTTTATAATTACATTTGCAATTATGATAAACTGAACGGTATGAATCAAAAAGAATTCTTTAAAATACTTGACAGAGAAGGATTTGAGAGACTAAGAATACGTTTGAAAATTGACAAAGGTGAATTAATTAATATCGTTGTGCAATATGAGAGTTTGATCGAAAAAAAATGGACTGCAATAGTACGTTATGATATCGAGCATGGGTTTTTTCATCGGGATATGATGACACCTCAAGGTGATAAAATTAAAACACCAATTGATATTTCCGATTTAAAATCGGCTATAATCTATGCTGAACAAGACATAAAAGATAAATGGGAGCATTACAAACAAAGATTCCTGAAAGGGTTTAAAAAATGACAAAGAAAGAAATAGTGAACAGAAATATTGGACTAACTTTTGACTTAATTCAAAAAATTATTGATAACCCTGTTCTGGCTGATAAAATTCCAGACAATTCTGTTATTGAATTTGTTGAAAAGGATTTTGAAGTCAGAAAAAAAGGTTACGCTAAAAATAGTAAATTGATAAAAGTCAAAAATGAAATCGAAATACCCTAGGTTGGAGTATGGGTAATCGGTAAATTGGCGCATGCATTATCAATTTCATCAACTAAAAAGCGCTTCTTTTTCGGATTATGGCTTTGTTTTCTTTCGGTCGCCATGACAGAATAAGCATCATTGAGATTGTATTTTACCGCTCCCACTGTTTTGCAAATATTTCGTTCGTTTTGATTGGATAAATCTTAATCCAAAAATTTGCAAAGCCTGGTTTTGTCGAACCTCCTATTAGAAATCCCGCTGCGCTTCCAATTTACACCTGAAAATAATCCCTACTTTTGAAACCTCAATTTTTTCAGAAATCATCATGAAAGCAGTTTTTCAATACATCATCACCGAATCGTTAAAAAGGCAGCTTACCCGGGAAGGCCGGACCCTGTCGAAAGAGCAGTTTGAGAAAGAACTCAAAAACTCAAGCATCGAGTTTGGCCATGTGGTGCGCGACAGCTTTCTTATCCTGGCAGGAATTCTATCCGCCGGCTTTGGCCTGAAAGGCTTTTTGCTTCCCAACGCCTTTATTGACGGGGGTGTCACGGGTATTTCGCTGATCGTAACCAAGATAACCGGGATTTCGTTCCCGATTCTGCTGCTTGTCATCAACATCCCGTTTATCTTCCTGGCATTTAACACCATCAGCCGTCAGTTTGCCATCAGAAGTTTTATCGCCATTGTTTTGCTTGCCATTACGGTGTCGGTGATTAATTTCCCAACCGTAACCGACGACAAACTGCTGATTGCCGTATTTGGTGGTTTTTTTCTGGGACTGGGTATCGGCCTGGCCATTCGTGGCGGCTCGGTCATTGACGGGACCGAGATTCTGGCTGTTTATGTTGGCCGCCGCACCTCTTTAACCATAGGCGATACGATTTTAATATTTAATGTGATGATATTTTCGGTGGCTGCCTGGGTATTTTCGGTCGAGATAGCCTTGTACGCGATTTTAACGTACCTCTCTGCATCAAAAACTGTCGATTTTATTGTTTCCGGCATCGAAGAGTACGTTGGAGTGACCATCATTTCGGAGAAAAGTGAAGAGATACGGCTGGCCATCATCGAAAAACTGGGAAGAGGCTGCACCATTTATTCCGGCAAAAAAGGCTTTGCCAAAAGAGGCGAACCGTTAAAAGAAACCGACATCGTTTATTCGCTGCTCACCAGGCTGGAACTCTCCAAACTGCAGATGGAAGTTGATAAGATCGATAAAACCGCGTTTATCATCATGCACAATATTAAGGATGTAAAGGGCGGGATGATCAAGAAAAGGCCGCTGGCGAAGTAGGAGGAAGGCGTAAGGCGTAAGTCATAAGTCGGCAGTTGCCAGTAGGCAGTTGCCAGTTGCCAGTAGGCTGTGAAAAGAGTAGGCAGTTGCCAGTAGGTAGTTGGCAGTGAAGAGAGCCGTCAGTGGGCAGTAGCCAGCAGGCAGTTAAGAAAGTAGGCAGCACCGATAGCTATCGGGGGTGGGCAGTGAGCAGCTGGTTTACATAATTCCACACCTGTTTTCGGTTTTCTTCATTAGCGGCAGCTTGAGGCATTTCTTTTATTTTTACATGTTTGTCGACATAAAGCCCCGTTTTCCCTTCGACATCTTTGGACGTTGCCAGAAATACTGAAGAACGGGAGGCTTTTTCGGCAGATTTTCCGCCATCAGGTTTCACGAGGAATTTGAAAAGCGGGAATAATGGCCGCATCAAAAAAGGCAGCATACCTGCCGTTACACTTTGCGTCATGCTGGTGCTGGCCTGCCCGGGATAGCAAATGTTAACAGTAACACCTGTTTCTTTTATTTGTTGGGCGTATTCAAACATCAGGGCCATCATCGTCAGCTTCGACTGCGAGTAGTAATTAATCCCATCGAACGATTTTAAAGCCTGCAGGTTTTCCTGGTCAAGTTTTTTGGGGACGTCGCCACCCATCAGGGTAATTATACGGCCCGACGGGCTTTTTCTGAGATAATCCATCAGTTGGGTTGCCAGGAACCAGGGGGCAAGAACATTTATGGCGAAATTCATTTCGATGCCGTCGGTGCTGAGTTTTCGTTCTGAAGCTGCCGATCCGGCGTTGTTTATCACCACGTCGAGCTTATCAAATTTCTGCTTAAACTGGCTTACCAGCCCGATGATACCGCCTTTGGTCGAAACGTCGGCCAACAAAAGTTCAATGTTCGGGTTACCACTCAATTTTTTAATCGCGGCAACTGCTTTTTCGCCACTTTCCATATTCCGGCCTGTAATTACAACGGTTGCACCCATTTTAGCCAACGTTATGGCGGTTTGTTTTCCTATTCCACCGGTAGCCCCGGTGATTAACACGATTTTGTTTTTCATCCTGAAACTTATATTTTACAATACAGTGAACATATTTCCTTGCCTGATTGCTGTTTCCAACTGCCAACTCCCGACTTCCGACTTCCAACTTCCGACTGCCAACTGCCGCCTTCCGCCTGGCAACTTCCGACTTCCGACTTCCGACTTCCGACTGCCGACTGCCAACTGCCAACTTCCGACTTCCGACTTCCGACTGCCAACTGCCAACTGCCAACTGCCAACTGCCAACTGCCAACTGCCAACTTCCGGCTTCCGACTTCCGACTGGCAACTGCCGACTCCTGACTTACCCCTTCCGACTTCCGACTTCTGACTCCCGTCTTCTGACTCCCGTCTTCCAACTGCCGACTGGCGACTGGCAACTGCCGACTCCTGACTTACCCCTTACGCCTTACGCCTCCTGACTCCCGCCTGATGCCTTTAACATATTCCGGATATTTTTGTTTCTTTGAATCGTTGAAACACTTCAAATATTTGTTTTCATGAAAAGAAGAGACATTGTATTTCTGGTACTTGCCGGTTTTTTTATTGCCAATGCCGTTATTGGTGAGATGATTGGCGGAAAACTCATCCAGATCGGGCCGTTTATGATGAGCATCGGCATTATTCCGTGGCCTGTGGTTTTCCTTTCGACCGACCTGATTAACGAATATTTCGGCAAAAAAGGGGTTCGCACCATCACCTTCCTCACCGCAGGATTGATCGTTTATACTTTCATTATCCTTTTTGCAGGAATGAGCGTTGGCTCGGCTTCCTTTTCGCCGGTAAACTCCGAACAGTTTAATGCTGTCTTCGGGCAATCGCTCTGGATTATTGCCGGCAGCCTCACCGCATTTTTGCTTTCGCAGTTGATTGATGTGGGCGTTTTCTGGCTGATCAGGAGCCAGACAGGCCACAGGCTGATCTGGCTGCGGGCGACAGGATCCACAGTGGTGTCGCAACTCATCGACACGTTTGTGGTTTCAGGCATCGCATTCTGGCTTCCCGGGAAAATCACGCTTTCCGAATACGTCAATGTTGCCTTTACGGGATATGTTTTCAAGTTTATGATAGCTTTAGCCGTTACCCCGCTGATCTACCTGGGTCATGCTGCCGTTCGACGGTACCTGGGAGAGGAAGAATCAGAAAAGCTTGTCGCGGAGGCTTCAAAAGCTACCATTGGAGAAAGTTAGCGCAGGCTCACCAGAAATAAAATTACTACCGGCAGCCGCTGATCATAGGGTTAAACCACTCAGGCGGGAGCTTAAATGGCACCGAATCCGAAACCTTCCTGAATCCTGTCTTTAAAACATTTACTTTTGCCGCTAATTAAACCTACACTGCTTTTTACCGAAAAGGTGGTGCTGTAATTTCTTTAACGTGCTAAAAATATGGCATTTGATATGGAAATTCCGATGTTAACTGTGGCGATTATCATGAGTTTTGCCGTTTTCTTTATTCCAAAGAAATGGCAATACCTGTTTGGGTTATTGCTGCATCTTGATGTGATTATTGCTACCAGTATGCTGGCCCTTGATGCCCTGACGGGAGCTTCAGCCCAATCGCCGGCATTGGTTTACCTCCTCGGAAATCCCATTTACCTGGTCGTCGACGGATTATCTGCATTTTTTGTTTTGATTGTCAATTTTACCATACTCACCGGCGTATTGTATGCCGGTGGTTATCTGAAACCATACGCCGAAAAGAAGCTTAAAGCCGATATGGCACTTCACTATTTTAGTTTTTTGTGGTTTCATATTTCGATGCTGTTGGTTTGTACGGTCAGGGATGGACTTGCTTTTCTGATCGTCTGGGAAATCATGTCGTTGTCGTCGATGATGCTGGTTATTTTCGACCATCAAAATCCAAAAACCCTCAAAGCCGGCATCAATTACCTGGTTCAGATGCATTTGAGCATAACATTCCTGGCAATAGGTTTTATCTGGGTTTATGCAGAAACAGGCTCGTTTGGTTTTGATGCGTTCCTGACTTACTTCGGGTCGAACAGCAATATCTGGTTATTTCTGATTTTCTTTACCGGGTTTGGGATAAAAGCAGGGTTCGTGCCTTTGCACACCTGGTTGCCTCACGCTCATCCTGCAGCGCCTTCGCATGTGTCGGGTGTGATGTCGGGAGTAATCGTAAAACTCGGTATTTACGGGATATTCAGGGTCGTTTCTTATCTGAAGGCTGATTTCTTGCTGCTGGGCGAGATCGTGGTTTCCATTTCGGTACTGACCGGACTTTATGGAATTTTGAATGCGGCCATCCGCCGGGACTTTAAACAGATGCTGGCCTATTGCACCATCGAAAATATCGGGATCATCGGTATAGGAATAGGGCTGGGTCTGATGGGGCTGGGCAATGGCTCAGCAGTTTTGTATTACCTCGGATTTGGCGGTGCCCTTTTGCATGTGCTGAACCATTCGCTGTTTAAATCGTTGCTTTTTTATTCGGCAGGCTCGGTTTACCAGCAAACACATACCCGCGACATGGACAAACTTGGCGGGTTAATCAGGCAGATGCCAAATACAGCCATCCTTTTTCTGATCGGAGCCCTGGCGATAGGTGGATTACCGCCTTTTAACGGTTTTGTTTCGGAATTTGTGCTTTATTGCGGCCTTTTGGAGGGTTTGAAATCCAGCGACATCAGCCAGATTACTTTACTGGTGTTTACCCTGGCCGGGTTAAGCATCATTGGCGGCATTTCGGTTTTGACTTTCACAAAAACATTTGGCACTATTTTCCTGGGATCCGAAAGGCAGCCGCTTGATCACAAGCCTACTGAAGTTACGCTGATCATGCTGATTCCTCAGTATTTGATTGTCGCTGCAATGCTGAGCGTGGCATTTTTCCCTCAGTTTTACCTGAATGCCATCGGTAATTTGCTCGCCGATATGGGAAATGGCCGAATCCCAATGCCGGCTTCGGGATTATCGGGTTATTCGAAAAGTATTGCCAACATCAACCTGTATTTTCTTTTATTGATGGCTATCATGGCTGTGAGCTGGTTTGCCCGCAGTCTGGTCTTGCGGAACAGGTCAGTAAAAATGGAGACTACCTGGGGATGTGCGTACCTTGCGCCCAACAGCAGGATGCAATATACCGGCAAATCGTTTTCAAAATCGTTGAGCAAAATGTTTACTTTTATCCTTGTCGAAGAAAAAAAATACCAGGAACTGAGGCCCGGGGAAATATTTCCCGGAAACCGAAAACACCGGTCACTGTATCACGATTTTTTCGAAAACCGGCTTATTACTTTCATGATGCATCAATTGATTTATGCTGTCAATTACTTTAAATTTATCCAGAACGGGCGGGTGCAATCGTATGTGTGGTACGGGATTGTTTTTATGCTGACCATTTTCGTTCTTACGGCTTTAAATATTTTAAAATGAACCTGATAAAAATATTTCTGGCAATACCGGTTTTGGTAATCGTTATGATCCCTTTTTTAAAGGTGAAGGGAAATGGTATAGTCGTTTTTTTGGCCATTGTCGTAAATTCGATGTTGTCGGGTTATTTTGCATTTCAGGCTTTATCGGGTCAGTATCTGGAATTTGCTTTCACGGGGAGTTTGGTTACCGGCCCTGTCAATCTCAGGATTGATGCCCTTTCGGGATGGTTTATCATGATTATCAATTTTGTATTTATTACCGGTGGGTTTTACGGCTTGTTTTACATGAAAGCCTATCAGGAGCAAAAAAATAACCTTCGCCTTCATGGAGTAGCTTTTTTGTTGATACACACCGCCCTTACCGGTCTTTGCGTGATTCAAAACAGCATTGTTTTTTTAATAGCCTGGGAAATCATGGCGATTTCGGGGGCCCTGGTTGTTATGTTTGAACACGAAAAGATGGCTGCCATCAAGGCCGGGCAGAATTATCTGATTCAATCGCATTTCTCCATCCTGCTCCTGATGATTGGATTTATCTGGGTGGCTTTTAAAACCGGAAGTTACGATTTCAGTGCAATAACAGCCTATTCTTCAGCAAATCCGGAAGGCATCGGGCTTATTTTGTTTCTCGTTTTTTTTGCCGGTTTTGCTATCAAAGCCGGGTTTGTGCCTTTTCATACCTGGCTACCTTATGCTCATCCGGCGGCGCCATCGCATGTTTCGGGGATTATGTCGGGGGTAATGATTAAAATCGGAATTTTTGGAATTTTGCGAATGATTACCCTGGTTAAGTGTGATTTTTATACCGTTGGAATGATCATCCTTACTTTTTCGGTGATTTCGGGTTTGTATGGGGTGATGCTCGCCATCATGCAACACAACCTTAAAAAATTGCTGGCATACCACAGCATCGAAAACATTGGCATTATCGGCATGGGAATCGGCATCGGCTGTATCGGCCTGGGAAATGGCAATTACCTGCTCGCCTCGCTTGGTTTTGCCGGTGGTTTGTTGCATACGTTAAACCACGCACTGTTTAAATCGCTTTTATTTTTCACCGCCGGAAATATTTATCAGGCAACGCATTCGCTGCACATCGAGCATTTAGGTGGGTTGATTAAGAAAATGCCGCAAACAGCATTGCTTTTCCTGGTTGCAGCGGTCGCCATTTCAGGAATACCGCCATTTAACGGCTTTATTTCGGAATTCATCATCTTCAGCGGGTATTTTAACTGGATGCAGAGTTCGGTGCTTGGCCCTCTGATGACGATCATTTTTTCGGTACTTGCCCTCGTTTTGATTGGAGGCCTTGCCATGCTGTGTTTTACCAAAGCTTTTGGAATCGTGTTTTTGGGAAATCCCCGCCATAAATTTCATGATGAAATTAAAGAAGTCCCTTTCCTGCAGCTTCTGCCGCTCTACTTAATCGCTTTTTTCATCGTCGTTATAGGTGTGTTTCCTCAGTTTTTCCTGAATGTTTTATCCCAGCCTGTACAATTGTTTACGGGCGTTCCGGCACCAGGAATCATCCCTTTCCAGATCAAAACCGGCGAAATCCTTTTGCCGCTGACCACCGCCACCTGGATTTTTATCGTGATCATTGCCTCAACTTTTATAGTCCGGAAATGGGTGATGAGAAACCGGAAAGTGGTGATCGGAAAAACCTGGGGCTGCGGATATTTAGCCCCGACCGAAAAACAGCAATACACGGCCGGATCCTTTGTAAGGTCGTACAGCAAACTTTTTAGGCCATTTATATCCTCCTCAAAAGCCGAAAAAGAAGTTCATGGGATTTTCCCATCGGATGGGGCCTATCAAACAACCATTTATGACCATCTTGAAAGATATTTTATCGATAATCCAATAGCAGCTTTTAAATCGTTGCTGGGAAGGTTTTCGTTCCTTCAGAATGGGAAGCTGCAATTCTATATTTTGTACGGAATCGTATTTATCGTGACTGTAATTTTGGTTCCTTACCTTTACGATCAGATCGTTTTATTTCTCGAATTTATAAAGCAAATCTAATTATGCTGAGTTTAATTCTTATCATCATTGCCAGCGCCTTTTTCACGGGGATTATCCTGCGTGTAAAAAGTATGGCATCGGGGCGAAAGGGCCCGGGTATTTTTCAGCCTTTAAAAGATGTTGCAAGGCTCTTTAAAAAAGGAGTTGTTTATAGCGAAACCACAAGTTTTGTTTTCAGGATCGCACCAACCATTTACTTTTCGTCGGTGGTGATGGCCATGCTGGTTGTTCCTTTCGGGCAATCGAAAGGGATTGTAAGTTTCAACGGTGATTTCATCTTTTTTGCTTACGTGCTCGCACTTGGCAAGTTTTTTAGCATCATCTCGGCGATGGACACCGGCAGCAGTTTCGAAGGGATGGGCGCAAGCCGTGAAGCCCTTTATTCGATGTTTGCCGAACCTGCCTTTTTTATCCTGATGGGCTCGATCGCACTGCTCACCGGCTTCACCTCTTTTCAGGAGATGTTTGCCGCTTTTCATATTGGTTCATACATCAGTTATGCATTGGCTATTCTTGGAACTTTTGTGCTGATGATGGTGGCGATGGTCGAAAACAGCAGGATGCCGATTGACGATCCTAAAACCCACCTCGAACTTACCATGGTTCACGAAGTGATGATCCTCGACAACAGCGGCTTTGATCTTGGCCTGATACTTACCGCCGGATACCTCAAGTTTGCCATTTACGGTACTTTGGTGGTAAATATGTTTATCGGGATGTTTCCGTACCAGTATTCGATTCCGGCGTTTTTTGTCATTCAGCTTGTGCTGGCTACCGGCGTTGGTCTCATCGAATCGTTTATGGCCCGTTTCCGGATGAGCCACAATGCACAGTTTATTTTTGTCTTAACATCGGTTAGCCTCCTCATTTTCTTTGGAGTACTGCTGATTTTAGGAAAATTTGCTTAACCTTTAAATTTAGAAGCTATGATAGATGTATTGTTAATCACCTTCATCATTACGCTGTTTTACATCGCCATTGCCAACCGGATGCTGACTTATTTAAAAGTGCTGGCATTTCAGGGAGTATTGTTGTTTGCGGTTGTATTCCTTCAGTTGAGCGAAATCAATCCGGTGAACCTTGCACTGATTTTGTTGGAAACGATTGTTTTTAAGTCGGTGGCCGTGCCGCTTTTTATGGCATACGTGCTTAAGCGCAACAGGATAACCCGTGAAGCCGAGCCTTTTTTACCCAATTTTGTCTCGTTAATCATTACAACGCTTATTGTGGTGGTGACCATTTTGCTGGCCAATGGCGTAAAGGACGCGCACCTGGATAAGATATTTTTTGTGGTGGCCTTGTCGTCGCTTTTTATGGGATTGTATTTTATAGCCACCCGCCGTAAAATTATTACCCACGTTATTGGTTACCTGATTATCGAAAACGGGGTATTTGTGCTGTCGCTGGCAGTCGGCAACGAGATGCCGATGCTGGTAAACCTTGGAATTATGCTCGATATCTTTGCCAGCGTGCTGATACTTGGCATTTTCCTTAACAAAATCGGTGATGTATTTAAAGATGTTGATGTCAATCAGTTAAGTAATCTGAAGGACTACTAAGCAAAAAAGAAAAATGATAGGAATTTATCTTACAGGAGCTATTTCGTTAGCAGTTGCATTATTTCTGAACCGGAATAAGGCAGTCTCAATTGTTTTGTTGGGGATATTTGTCGTCCTTCAGGGGGCAGTAACGGCACATGCATATTTGAACATTCGGTCAACCGAACTGAGTTATTTTACTTATGATCCGCTGGCCGTATTGCTGCTTTTCACCCTTGGCATTATTGCCATCCCCGCAATTATTCACAGCTATATTTATCTGGAAAGCCATTTTACAACCGACGCATCCAGGGGCATTTATTACGGAGCCGTTGTTTTGTTGTTAACAGCCATCAGTGCCGGTTACCTGGCTAACCATATTGCCGTTATCTGGATTTTTACCGAAATTACAACCCTGAGTGCCTCGGCGCTGATTTACCACCACCGGAATAAACTGGCGCTCGAAGGTACCTGGAAATACGTGTTTATCTGTGCCATCAGCATCACTTTTGTTTTTATCGGGATTTTGTTTTTGAGCCTTTCGCTCGAAAACGCCGGCTCCGACGATCTTTCGTTTAAAAACCTGTTGGCCAATAGTTCTCGCCTGAATCCATTCTGGCTCAGGTTGGCGTTTCTGTTCATCTTTACAGGCTTTACCGCCAAATTGGGATTGGTGCCCATGTTTACTGCCGGTATTGATGCCAAAGATAAAGCCCCTGCTCCTGCCGGCGCCTTGCTTTCGAGTGTTTTGCTGAACCTTGGTTTTGTCGGGATTTTTCGCTTTTACATTATCGTTGCAAACACGCCCCTGCATCACTGGGCCAACCTGGTGATAGGAATTGCAGCATTTTTATCCATATTTATTGCAACGGTTTACATGGTCAAGGTTAAGAACATCAAGCGAATGATGGCCTATTCGAGTATCGAACATACCGGCCTGGTCATGCTTGGTATTGCCGCGGGAGGCATTGGTTATTACGCGGCTGTTCTCCACATCATTCTTCATGCCTTCGTAAAATCGAGTCTTTTCTTCCAGTTCACGCAATTGTACAGGGTATTTCATACCAAGAGTATTTATTACGTGGGTAATTATTTCAAGTATAATCCGGCCGGGGCGATGGTGCTTCTGTTGGGTTTTATCAGTGCAACAGCCATGCCACCGTCAGGATTGTTTGTAAGCGAATTTATGATATTTCGTTCGCTCTTCGAAGCGCATCAAATCGTCCTGCTGATTGCTGTTTTGCTTTTGCTCACGATGATTATCTGGGCTTTTGGAAAAAATATTTTTAAGATGCTTTTTATTCCCCCAGTAGGGTTTGATGATTCACAAGTTCCGGTCATCAGTCCGTGGGAATCGTCCTCCCAGTTTTTCCTGCTGGCGCTCGCAGTCTATCTCGGATTGAATCCTCCTGCTGAATTTGTTCAGCTTATCAACGAAAGTGTGATGATGTTACCAAAATAAAACATGATG
>CAJATL010000268.1 GCA_903944895.1 uncultured Bacteroidota bacterium | reverse complement strand
TCATAAGTAAGGCCTATCAGCATGTTTTATAATTTATAATTTGTTCCCCCCGATAGCTATCGGGGGGGCTATCGGGATGAGATTTAGTTTTAGAAATAAAATATCCTAACCGGTTTTCGGATGACAATGTATAAAAAGCCACGGGAAAGTCAATTTTTGTCGGGCTTGTTTATTGAAGATCACCAATAACGTCGGGGTATTTGTAGGTTTTCCCTTCAAAATTTTCGAGCAAAAGGTCATTTCCTTCTTTGCCTTTTAGATATTCAGGCAACAAAGGAATCTTGCCTCCGCCACCGGGCGCATCGATCACGTATTGTGGAACAGCATAACCAGTTGTAAATCCACGGAGCGACCGGATAATCTCAATTCCTTTCGAAACAGGAGTTCTGAAATGCGCTGAACCGGGAATTGGGTCACACTGATACAAATAATAGGGCCGCACCCTGGTTTTCAATAATCCCTGCATCAAGGTTTTCATGGCCTCAGTTGTGTCGTTAACGCCGGCTAATAAAACCGTCTGGCTTCCCAACGGAATACCTGCATTAGCAAGTCTCTCACAAGCTTGTGTTGTTTCCATGGTCAATTCGGAAGCATGGGTAAAATGGATGCTGATATACAACGGGTGAAATTTCCGTAATATCGAAACCAGCTGCGGCGTAATCCGCATGGGCAAAACAACCGGTACCTTGGTCCCGATTCTGATGATTTCGACATGCGGAATTTCCCGCAATCGGGTCAGCAAATACTCGATCTGTGCATCAGGCAGAGTTAATGGATCACCACCCGACACCAACACATCACGTACTTCGGGATGAGCGGCAATATATTTAAATGCCTCTTCCCAGTCTTTAATTCCGGTGTGGCATTTATCTTTTTGAGATACCATGTGGGTACGCGTGCAATACCGGCAATAGGTCGAGCAGAAGCCGGTAGCCAGGAACAAAACCCTGTCGGGATAGCGGTGAACCAGATTCGGGATCGGGCTGTCATCTTCTTCGTGAAGCGGATCGGTGAATTCGCCTGGCCCGGTTATCATTTCGGCAAGCGATGGAACCACAGTCTTCCGGAGGGGATGATCCTGTGGTGTTTCCCAAATCAGGCTGGCGTAATACGGAGTAATCCTGAGCGGCAAAACGTCGTTGTTTTCAGTTGTAAAATCGGAATGGCTTTTCCGACCGATCAGTCTCGATAATTCTTTTGAATTGGTAATACTGTTCCGTACCTGCCATTGCCATTTGTTCCATTCCTTGATTGAAGTTCCCGGAAACCAGGTTTCGAGGAATTTTAAGGAGGTTGGAGCGATACTTTCGATGGAGTGCTTTGAATTTATCAAAGCAACCGAAGACTCTGTTTCATCCGGAACTTCGTCTGTTGCAAAACCCGGAGGTTCATCTTCTTCCCGTATATCGCCGCGTATTGAATCCAGCGAATCTTCTTCAAAGTAATTTTTCATGGTTTTATAGTTATTAAATTGATTATCAATATTTTAATTGCTTTTTATTGATTTTTAAAAAAGCATGCAATATTAGATTAAAATAAAACAAATAATGCAAATTTTTTTTTAAAAAATAATCCCTTTTAAAATGCTGTATTTCAGCATTTTTGAATGATTGTTAAAAAATATATTTCGCGATTTTTCGAATCAGCGGTGATAAAAAAGTCAGATTGGTTTTTTGTTTCCTCATGAATTGACAAAAAACCGAAGATTATCTTAAGTTTTAACATTTAATCTGGCGAAAAAAGGATCAGGAAATGGAGCTGGCTCATTTTAGTAAATGCTTACAATCCTTAATTTTTCCAGCCGAAATCATCAGATTAAGCTCTGCTACAATTTCTTCATAATTTCCCCTGTTGCCACATTGATACATTTCGGTAAAAGGCTGCTTATCGATGATATTGTCGAAAAGCTTTTCGGCAGTTGGAATATTATCCATGGCACAATATTCTTCATAACTAAATCTTAGAAAGGCTGCATTTGGCCCAATTCCCCGGTTGTCGAGAAGGTAACCGTCCATAAGCTTCGATGGATAGGCAAACTCTCCGTTAATCTTTAAATCGCGCGGATCGGGGTATGATACAATCCGGGTTTTGTCGTCAGAAAGGATTACCGGAACCTTGTCATAATAGTCAGTTTTTGTTTTGTAAATAATTGCGGGAGGTGAGGCCATCCCAACAGCAGGGTTATCCGTTCCCGTAGCCGGAGATTTTTTTGCGCCGGTTTCCAATGCCGAACAACTAAAAAACAGCACTAAACTTATCAAGGTGCAAAATTTGAAGATCACATCAGGTTTCATCGAAATTTTAATTTAGGTTATTGCGTGAACAAACGATAATTCTGTGTAAAAATTGAATTTTCAGTTGAATCGCAACGAATTGACTGATTGATAATAAGCAGATTTTTAACAAAATTAATGATTAATAATATGGTTCAGATTGATTTATTCGATTATAAATCTATAATTTTGTCATGCTTAAATGCAAATTCACTAAAGTTTAATATAAAATTACAATTCAAAATGAAAAAAGTTGTTCTGATTTTCGCAATGATGGTTTTTGCTGCTTTTGCAGTAAATGCACAAACCGAGCAGCAACAGGCACCTCCTCCTCCCCCTCCGGAAAATCCAAATGCTCCGGTGATTACCTTCGAGAAAATTGTTCACGATTATGGAACAGTGAAATTTGAAGGTGATGGAAAATGTGAGTTCAAATTTACAAACACCGGAAAAGAACCTTTGATTCTTACCAATGTCAGGTCGTCATGTGGCTGCACAGTTCCTTCATGGCCGCGCGAACCCATACTCCCGGGTCAAAGCGACGTAATAAAAGTTGAATACAAAACCAACCGGGTTGGTACCATTAACAAAACCATTACCGTGCAATCGAATGCTAAAAACAATACCGAAGTTTTGAGAATTTCCGGACAAGTGGTAAAAGATGCAGAATCGGTTACACCTGAAAAACCTAAGGCTCTGGGAGAAAAATAGTTGTTTGAACTCATATTAAATTAGGTTTCATATTTTTTTGAAAACAAAAAAAACTGAACTTTGTCCCGGCCAAAAAATGGCCGGGATTTTTTTATTTACAAAACATTATTTATCATGCCAAAAATTTCATTAAAAGGCCAGATGATGCCTGCTTCGCCCATCCGAAAACTCGTTCCTTATGCCGAAGCAGCAAAGAAAAGAGGTGTAAAGGTTTATCACCTCAACATTGGACAACCTGACATTAAAACTCCTGAAATTGCTTTGGAAGCAGTTCATAATTTTAAGGAAAAACTTGTGGCCTACAGCCACTCTGCCGGGATAACAACGTATCGTGAAAAACTTGCTCAGTATTACCATAAAAACAACATCAATATTTCAGCCGACGAAATCATTGTTGGCGCAGGCGCTTCGGAAGCCCTGCTTTTCACCATGCAATCCATCATGGATCCGGGTGATGAGATCATTATTCCCGAACCATTTTATGCCAACTACAACGGTTTTGCAATAAATTCGGGCATTAATGTGGTGCCTATCAATTCGACCATCGAAACGGGTTTTGCCTTACCTCCGATTTCGGAATTCGAAAAAGCAATAACCCCAAAAACACGGGCCATTCTGGTTTGCAATCCAAACAACCCGACAGGTTATCTTTACAACGAAGAAGAATTGCAGGTCCTGAAACAAATTGCTTTAAAATATGATTTGTTCCTCATCGCCGATGAAGTTTATCGTGAATTTTGTTATGATGGTCTGAAACACCATTCGGTGATGCACTTGACCGGCCTCGACCAGCATGTAATTCTCATCGACTCGGTGTCGAAACGATACAGCATGTGTGGGGTAAGGGTTGGTTTGATGATTTCGAAAAATAAGGAACTGATGGCTGCTGCGATGAAATTTGCGCAGGCAAGGCTTAGTCCGCCTACATTTGGACAAGTTGCTGCCGAGGCCGCCCTTGATACACCCGATGAATATTTTGTGGAAGTGGTTGCCGAATATGTAAAACGCCGTGATACCGTTTACCAGGCGATTAATAACATGAAAGGCGCCTTTTGTCCAAAACCGATGGGGGCATTTTATGTAGTTGCCCGGCTGCCTATCGACGATTCAGACAAATTCTGCCAGTGGCTGCTCGAAGACTTTAACTACAACGGTGAAACTGTAATGTTAGCTCCGGCTACAGGCTTTTACTCGACCAAAGGCCGTGGCCTCGACGAGGTAAGGATCAGTTATGTTTTAAATGTTGATGATCTGAAGAGTTCGATGATTGCTCTTGAGGAAGCATTAAAAGTTTATCCAGGCAGGACTATCTAAAAACAAAATTCAAAATTCAAATCTCAATATTGGTAAATTAGCTGATGCTTTGTTTTTCAGTATCTTAGCTAAGAAAAATCAATTAAACCAGAGAAATTGAAATTATTTTTTGGAATAATGGGGTTATCGAAAAAGTAAATACTATTTTTGCAGCCCATATTTGCCCAGGTGGCGGAATTGGTAGACGCGCTAGTTTCAGGGACTAGTTTTCGTAAGGGAGTGCAGGTTCGATTCCTGTTCTGGGCACCAGTAAATCATAAAGCCTTTGTTAAAGATCATTTAACAAAGGCTTATTTTTTTGGCGTTTTCGGTAAAAATATCTTCAGATAAAACCAGCTCACATCTCACAAACCCTGGATTCAAATCAAATTATTTTATTCTTTTAACCATGCTGCACTCCCAAATTCATCGCTGATGCTGATGTTTGAATTGTTCTGTCCTCCAAAACACCAATATTAAACATCTTTTTTTTATCGATACTCAACAACTGTTAAAAAAAAGCTATTTTTGTTCATGCTGATTTTGCAGGGTTTTATGCGAAACCAATTGAGTTTGATAATTAAGGAAGATAAATATTAACTAATCTACTATTTATGAAAACAACTGTACATTTTGTTCTGGGACTTGTTTTTCTGTTTGTTGCCTCGGGAATATCATCAAATTCCGCGTATGGCCAGGATAACACGCAAAAAGTTGAAGGTGAGTATTCCCGTCCTTCGGTAACCTTTTTTATGGCTACTTTTCCGGGTGACAACAACAGTCAGCAAGCTGCCGAAGCGGCTAAAAAAAATGCTTTTACCGACAAGTATTTCAACCACAACCTCAGCAAAATTGACTTTGAAGTTGGTCAGAATTTTAAAGGATTGGGTTACGAAGCAAAAAAAACTGAGTTAAAAAATGCGCTCGAAAGAGATGGACCTGCAAGGAAAATGGTTGCAAAATGGTTCAGCAGGCAGGCAAACGGGATGTTTAACCTCGATTACATTCACCAATGCGGGCTTTACAACGCTTCCGACCAGGATGTTCTGATGTCGGGAGCAGCAAAACGTGGCGAAGCAGTTTTATTTGATGCCGGCGAAAAACTGGTGAATAAAACTTACATACTTGTAATCTCACCAAATGATCTTAAATATTCCGACGACAAAACTTCACATGGTTGGAGTTCCTCTTATGATGTTTTTCTGTATAAACTCAATTTCGACAGTGAAGTCGTTAGCCGCTTTTACGAGCAATGGCCGTTTGATGATGACCCTGCAGAAATCAAAAATGCAAAAATCGCAGCCTTCGACACGCTGTCATTTACCTTATCACCATTCTACGGAAAACCGGGCCAGTATTCAAGTTCGACTGAATATTACATTAAAGATAAAAAGCCAAAAACTTCCGAACAATTGCTCAACGAAGTAGTTGCAAGCATGTATAACGATGCTTTATTCAACATTGACAAAGATCTGGAACCATTCAGGGTTAAGATGAATGTTTCGGGAACCCATCCCATCCGATCGAAAATTGGCAAAAAGGAAGGTTTAAAATGCGACCAGCGCTATTTTGTTTATGAATATGTTTGGAACGACAAAACCGGAACAGCCGATCAGGACCGGAAAGCTGTTGTACGCGCAACCGGAAAAATTACCGATAACCGGGGAATTGCAACCGGAGCCAGTGGTGAAAGCAAATTTTACCAGGTTTATGGTGGCACAGTTCGACAGGGCATGGTGATGCAACAACGGAATGATTTCGGTATTTCGTTACTGGCAGGCTATGAGGCCGGCGGCATTGGCGGCTTTGATGCAGGACTTTGGATTCGTACAGGTTTTGCTACGAATGTTCCGTCGCTTTATTTAATGGCCGATTTAGGTTTTGATGGTGGCACCTACACCTATGATATTGAAGAAGATTTTTCTTTTTTCCGATATTCGGTAGGTATTGGAAAAGGCATACGCCTTGCAAGGATTGTCGAATTAACGCCTTATGCCGGCTGGGGTCAGGAATCAACAAGCAACGACGATTTCGAAAGCATTAAAACCAGCTATATCAAAGGTGGTGGCGTACTTGGCATAAACATTACACCCGGTGTTTCGTTGATGGGGCAAGTCAATTTTTATGCTCCTTATGGCGGGATCGAAACAAAAGTTAAAAAAGACGACGATAAAGTAACCGAAGATTTTGTCTGGACTGATAAATTTACCGATCGTTCAGGCATGAGCCTGATGTTTGGTTTACGATTTGAATTTTAAAACCATAAATAATTACAGAAATGAAAAATACACTATTCATCGTAGTTCTAGCACTTTTAACTACTACGGTTTTAAACGGCCAGTCGCGCAAAGAGCGCAAAGCCATGTACGACAGCAAATTTAATTATGAAATCCAATGTCTTGGCGTTGGTCAGGATGGCACAAAACTGGTCAAGATCTGGGGCTATGGTAAAAAGGCTGATGACGCACTTTACGAAGCCAAGCGAAATGCAGTTGCAGCAGTAATCTTCAGGGGTGTTCCGGGCGGCGGAGGTGCAGCTCCGACCCCATCGATACTTCCGATTGATGGTTATGAAAAAAACATGGACTTTTTCGACGACTTTTTTAAAGCCGGCGGAATGTACCTGAGTTTTGTAAACAGCACCACCGACGGCATGCCCGGCGGTTCCGACCGCATAAAAATGGATAAAGGCTACAAAGTTGCACTCAGCGCCTCGGTAAATTACGACCAGTTGCGAAAATACCTCGAAGAAAAAGGAATAGCCAAAAAAATGGATGCAGGATTTTAAAGTACAAATTACATCCCGATAGCTATCGGGACAAATCTCAAATCTCAAATCTCAAATCTCAAAATTCAAATCATAAATCATAAAATCACAAAGGGCAAAGCGCTCTGCGCTAAGCGCTTAGCGTCTTTCACAAATCATAAATCATTCTATTTCAATAAAAGATATAAAAACATGAAGAAAAGTCTATTTACGATTGCACTTGTCCTGATGGCAATTTTAATGTTTGGCCAGGCAAAAAAGCCAATCATTATGGTTGTACCAAGCGACAATTTCTGCGTTCAAAAAGGTTATACCATGACCGTAAATGCCAACGGAAAAGACCAGGTTTTGCCTGATTATAAAAAGGCTTTGCAGGAAAGTGACGAACTTCGCCTGGTGATGATTAAAATGGGTGCGATCATGGCCGACAGAGGTTTCCCGTTGAAAGACCTCGAACAATCACTTAAAAGTATCGAAAGCGAAAGTGCCGAGATTTCGATGCTGCAATCCAAAAGTTCAGGGGCGGCTATCTCCGAAACGCCCATCGATATTTTAAAAAGAACCGCAAAAGCCGATATCATCCTCGATCTCGACTTTGTCGTAAAACGGCAAGGCCCGAATAATTACATCACCTTTACCATGAAAGGACTGGACGCCTACACCAACAAACAGGTTGCTGGTGTTGCCGGTGCTGGCGCGCCATCGTCATCGGCCTCTGTTGACCTTTTACTCGAAGAAGCCGTTCTCAGCCACATGGATAATTTCAATGGCCAGTTGATGACTTTTTTTGATGATATGTTTAAAAATGGCCGCGAAGTTAAACTGGTTGTCAGAGTCTGGGATAATGCCGGCGTTGACCTTGAGCAGGATTTTGATGTTAACGGTACCTCGGACATGCTCAGTTTTCACATCGAAAACTGGTTAGCTGAAAATACCGTATCCGGAAGGTTTTCGACGGTTGATGCCACCGAAAGCATGATGCGCTTTGAACAGGTCCGAATCCCGATGACATTTACAAATAATGGCCGCGAAACAGCAATGGATACGCGCAGATTCGCCTCAACTTTATCAAAATACCTTTCGGGCGAACCTTTCAATATCGATTCAAAAATTTATCAGCGCGGGCTTGGAGAAGCCTGGCTCATTTTAGGTGAAAAATAAATCTTAAGAACTACAATTATGAAAATGTTAAAAAATATTTTACCGGCAATTTTGATCGCCCTGATGCTTTTCAATTTTGCCAAAGCACAAAACAGTTCAGGAAAAAGTGACGACAACGCCAGAATTGCCATCGCTCCCGTAATTCCTGAAGAATTGATGAAAATGCCACAGGGCGTCCAGGAAATGCTCCTTGGAAAAATGAGGCAGATCATAGGTTTGAATGGACTGAGCGCGATGGATGATGCCCCGCTCTTTATCATGAATCCTGAACTGATGATTATCAGCAGCGATGTAACACCAACTACACCAGCGATGTACACCTATAACATGGAAATCGTGTTTAATCTGGCCGACCGTTACTCCGGAAATGTTTACGCCAGTGCAACGCAAGCCCTTAAGGGCGCAGGAAATACCGAAACTGCGGCTTACAACTCGGCATTTAAACAAATCGACCCCCGTAACGGAAAATACAAAGTGATGCTCGAAAAAGGCAAGGAAGCCATCATCGAATATTACAACACCCAGTGCGACCTGGTGATTTCGAGAGCCAACAGCCTTGCTGCTCAAAAAAATTACACCAATGCTTTGGCGATGTTAAACTCAGTTCCTCCCGTTTGCCGCGAGTGTTTCGACAAAGCCAATGAAGCTGCTGCTGTAATTGGCGCCAACATGCCCGAAACCAAAGTCACCGTAACTTCCGACAATACAAAGCCTGATGGCGATGGACCGGTTTACTCCTCGCTGGATGCCGTTGACCTCGGAGATAATCTTTTTCTGCGCTATAAATATGGCAAAAATGTGGGTGTAAAAACCATGCTCTATTTTGAACTTATCAATAAAAATGAAGAAGACGTTGAATTGAAAATTTACAGGATTTACGAGACTATGCTCATCAACGAAAAAGGCGCTGAAGTGAAAATTGAACAGATGAAAATTGCTGAAAAGGCAAGTGATAACTGGCTTGATGTTACCTTAATTCCTGACGTAAACACCGAGCTGGTATGCGAATTCCCAAAAGTGAAGGAAGTGAAGTTTATCAAATTCTTTATCAAAGAAAACTTCTTCAAATTCAAAAATCTTGCAATAACTAATTAATCCTGAGCCATGAAAAAAATATCATTAGTTGCTTTATGCTTGTTTTGTCTTTCATCAACGGTAGTTTTGGCTCAGTTTAAGGTTGTCGAAGAAAGTGGTAAAAAGCCCGACTGGACAATGAGTATGGAGCGCGGTTCGATAATTGGCATCGGAAACGGCCTAACCATCGAGGATGCCAAAGCCAATGCCCTCGTAAATGTTAAAGCCCAGATTGTAACTTCGGTTGCCGATTATATTTCGGCCTCCTCGGTTTCGAAAAGTGAGGAAATTACTGCCGATAAATTCACACAACTTTATCAGAGTTATTCCGACGTAATAACCACACAATCAGGAAAACGGGATTATCTTCAGGGGATTTCGGCAGCAAAGGTTGATGATTTTTACTGGGAAAAATCTGCCGACAAAAAAACCAAAGAAGTCAAATTTCAATATTTTGTAAAATACCCGTTTACAACTTTTGATCTTGAAGAGTTGGTTGCCGATTTCCGTGCAAAAGACGAGCAGTTGACTTCAGAAATGAATAAAGCTCTGGATTTACTGGATGATTTTACTTCGGTCGAAGAAATTATCCAGGCCCAAAGCCAGCTTGGAAAACTAATGGAAATATTTATTGACGAACGGAAAGCCAAATGCCAGACCGGAACCGAGAAAAGCAAAGCATTACTGGCTTCGGTTTACATTGCCAATGCAGGCAGCGAATTGGGCTTGGTGCGTTACAGCCTCAAAATTGGCGAAAGGGCAGTGCGATGTGCGAAAAAGCCGGTCATCAACTCGAATTGCGCGCGTATTGGCGACCGAAAATTGGGCGAAGTGGTTTGTGAAGTGAGTTACTTATTTGATGAATGTTACACCGAACCCGGAAATAATATTAAAGTTTCCTATCAAATAAGCAACAACAAAGCCGAAAAGGAATTTTATTTTGATGTTTCCGAAAAAAAAGCCGAGCTTGTCATCAGCGGGAATATCCGCATTGACGGCGGAAACGTTAATGGCGGCATTGTTTCATCGGCAGTTTGTGTTATTCCACTCCTTTCAAAATTTGATAGTCCGGTGGAAGTTACGAAAGTTAATCTGGAATGGAAAGAAAGCGGCGTTGTGGTTGAAGTGCCGCTGAATGAAGTTTATAACGGCAAAGGCCAGCACGAGCTCAGGTTTGAAATTCCAAAGGACCTACCCATTTCCAAAATTTCGACGGCAACAAATCCACAGGTAAAACTCAACGGCTCCATCATGTACAACTCGGTTAACACAGGCAAAAGCGCCACAATCCGTATTTATCGCTACGATTACACCACAGGCTGGTAGAATATTTTATCAACCGGCATCTTATCAGGAAAAAGGCAGGAAAATTAAGGTTTCTGCCTTTTTTTGTTTTAAAAAATCAATTTCTATTCTGCAAAAAGACCCTCCTCATCCTTTCAAGTTCATAGATTCATCGTTTTATCTTTTTAGAAACCGAATAAATTAGCATTGGAATCGCCTTTGCGAAAGAAAAACACCGATTGCTAAGTAAATAAATGTTAAAATTGTACCATAATTTCAAGAAAATCATTCATGAAAAATTTTATAATCTTTGTTACAGTAGTCATCGGCCTGGTTCTGATTATTAACTCCTGCCGTCACGATGAAACAGATATCTCAAAATATGATGAAATCTGCTTTAATCCTGATATTAAACTGATTTTTGCTTCAAATTGTGCCATCACCGATTGCCATAACACAACCACGGCCGAATCAGGTTTTGTCCTCGACAACTACGACGGAATAATGAAAGGCATTTCAGCGGGCGACCCGTTAAACAGTGAAATCTACAAAGTAATCACCAATGAGTGGATCAACATGATGCCACCCGACAACCCGCTTACCGAAGAACAGCGCATAAAAATCAGGTTATGGATCGAACAGGATGCTCCAAATAATACCTGCAGTAACGACACCATCATTCCACCACCAGTCGATTCCATTTGTTTTAATACGCACATTGAACCAATTTTACTTTCGACCTGCGGAGTTACCGATTGTCACGATGCAACAACAGCCCAGGAAGGCATTGTTTTGACAAGCTATGCAAACCTCATGGCTGTGCGACAGGGAATTGTTCCCTTCTCCCCTTCCGAAAGCAAAATTTATGAAGTAATCACCCAAACCTCCTCCGACGACCGGATGCCGCCTTCTCCGCGTTCGCCCCTGACAGCAAGCCAGATTGACGATTTTAATAAATGGATTTCGCAGGGCGCTGTAAACAGCCAGTGTTCGGCTGCAGCCTGCGATACCTCCAATGTTACCTATGCCGGATCGGTGGATCCGATTATCAGCACTAATTGCCGTAGCTGCCACAACACCAATAATGCCAATGCAGGGATTATCCTGGTCACCGAAACCGATGTTACCACCGTTGCTGCTTCAGGCCAGTTGATTGCTGTGCTCCGGAATACTTCAGGAATAAAGATGCCACCAACTTTTGATCTTACCGAATGTCAGATCAGAACTGTTGAAATATGGACTAATAGCATTTCCAAAGCAAATTAACAGGCCAACCATTTCTAATCGAAACAAAACATCAAAAATATCAAACTGGCCAAAATTCACAAAGTGTTCAATTTTAATAAGTCAGATAAAATGAAGAAAATACTCATCCAAATTACCGCTCTTTGCTTATTTCTTTCGCTGCCTGTGCTCTTTGTGACAGGCTGTTACAACGATAGTAAAGAATACCTCTACCCTGAACTTTCGGGAGATTGCGACACCACAAATGTTACGTTTGCCTTAAGCGTGAAGCCAATCACCGACGGCAATTGCAAGTCGTGCCACAGCGGATCGTCGCCTTCAGGTGGAGTGAACATCGAAAATTACACCCAAACAAAAGCCCTTGCTGATGATGGCCGATTGGTAAATGTAATTAATGCTACCGGCGGTTACCCGTTGATGCCACAGGGAGCAGCCCTGCCCGACTGTTCAATAAAAACTATCGAAATCTGGGTGGCTGCCGGCGCTCCGAATAATTAACCGTTAAAAATTAGTACGATCATGAAAATATTTACAAAATATCTTTTTATAGCCCTGATTTTATGCTGGGGCGCAAAAACATCACAAGCGCAGGACGACCTGATGAACCTGCTTGATGAAGGAAACCAGGCAACAACCGATTATACATTTGCTACTTTTAAAGCCACCCGGATTATGAATGGCCATTCGATCGAGCAAATGAAAAAGAAGCAACTCGATTTCAGGATTCAT
>CAJATL010000267.1 GCA_903944895.1 uncultured Bacteroidota bacterium | reverse complement strand
TTCGCCGCCAATAACCCCCACCCCACTATAAAACCTTGCAAGCCTGTCATTCTGAGCGTAGCGAAGAATCTATTAAATTTTAGTCGGTCAATTATGATTTTTTTCATCGAAAGCGCAAGTTTTAACGGCACCAGTTGTCAAAAGAAAACAAGGAACAAATTAAAAAATTAAAACATCAATTCAAATGAAGAAAAGAATCCTAACATTAATCATCGCAGCCGGCCTGATGATTTCAGCAAATCTCGCCGCTCAAACCAGCAATACCAAAACCGACCCTGGCACAACAACCACCCAGACCATCCAAAACCAGTCAGCTCCGCAGGCAGGACCAAATTTTACAGATAAAAACAAAGATGGAATCTGTGATAACCAGCCTGGAAAAGGCCGGCGCAACAGAAATTTTACCGATGCCAACAATGATGGCACTTGCGATAATTTTGCGGCAGGAAGCGCAAACCAAAAAGGGCGCAATTTTGTTGACGCAAATAATGACGGCGTTTGCGATAATTTTTCCAAAGGTGGAAGTGGCCGTGGTTATGGCAAAGGTCGTGGCTGCTGTTCCGGAAATGGTCATCGGCACGGAAACAGGTTTAATCAAAAGTAATCCGGGTAACGCATTAAAACTGCCAATTTGAGTTACCTTTGGAAAAACTGTTGAGCTAAAAAAACCGAATGGAGCTAAGCGAAAAAGAACTCACCCAATTCATCAACAAATTCCAGGATAAAGTTTTCAGAACTTGCCTGGGATTTGTTCAAAACACCAGCGATGCCAGTGATCTGACCCAGGATGTGTTTTTGTCGGTGATCGAATCGCTGGGCAACTTCCGCAGTGAGTCGCAATTATCGACCTGGTTGTACCGGATAGCAGTCAATAAATCGCTAAACCATCTGAAAAAACAAAAGGTGAGAAGGATTTTTCAAAACATCGACAATTTTTTTAATCCTGTAAAAGGCGAGGTACACCACTATATTCATGATCCGGTTAAAGAAAAAGAATCGGGACAGGATGCTGCCGAAAAGTTGCAACGGGCACTCGGGAAGTTAAACGAAAATCAGCGGATTGCCTTTACCCTTAGCAAATATGACGAGCTGGACAACCGTGAAATAGCTTCAGTAATGAGTGTTTCCCTGTCGGCAGTGGAGTCGCTGATCCATCGGGCCAAACAGAATATCCTCACTGAATTACAGAAAATGGAGGCTGAAAAATGAAAAATAACATGCAAAAAATCCCCGTTTCATGCAGTCAAATCACCAAAATTGCATGGGATTATTACGAAAATAAGCTTGACAATCAATCACGGAGCTATGTTGAACTTCATCTTTCGAATTGTCAGCAATGCCGGTCGGTTTATTTGCAAACAGAAGCATTACAGCAGGTTATCGATAAACAAAAACAGCGTTCAGTTTCGCCGTTTATCGCCACCGTTATTATAAATCGTCATCACGAAAAACACCGGCAAAGGCAGGTAAGCAGTTTTTTATTAAAACCTTTACTTATTTCGATGGTTTTTGTTGGGATGCTTGCTGCCGGCATCTTTTCTGGCAGCATCGTAGCTGGAAAAATTCTCACACCGGATGAAACAACCGTCATTAACACTCCGGATGAGCTTTTTGCCGAACAGGCCCTTTTTCGGGATGCTGATTTTTACACACCTGGTTATGAATATCTAAACGAATAATTATGAATTTCCTTCAACAAAAACGGTTTCTGATCTGGATTATAGTATTTCTGCTGGTCTTCAATATTTCTGCCGGTATAGCGATTTTATTCCATGTTTTAGGGGAAAATCCCGAACAAGCTGAAAACGTTCAATCTGATTATCTGCAAAAAGAACTCAATCTGAACAAGGATCAAACCCTTGGTTTGGGAAAAATACGGAAAGAATTCAATTTTTTATCAAAAGATGTTACCGGAAAAATTACCGAAATACGCAGTCAGCTTGTTCATGAAATGGAACGCAATAATCCCGACACGCTGCGCATCCGCGAATTAACCAATCAATTAGGCCGTCTTCAGGGCGATCTCAATTACCAGATTGCTATGCGTTATCTTGGAATCAGGGAAATTTGCACACCCGAACAAGCGCTCAAACTAAACTCGGCCTATCAATATCTTTTTGGCCTCGAAAATCAACCGCAACAAAACAACCGGGGTTTCAGGTTTCGTCATGGCAGAACAGAACAGGGGAAAAGATAAATCCTGCATCAGGCATTTTTTCCGATTATCAGAGCTTAGCGATCTGCATTTAAGAGATCAGGTCGGGCATTTTTCTTTTACAGATATTTAAACAGGTAACTAAATTGACCCACCTCTGGCTTTTTTGAGCCTTTTCAGGAAAGGTTTGGCAGGAAAAATACCTGAAAAACCATTAATTCAGTGAGTTGTCAGCTTCATCATCGCAATTTAAGGCTCATTTTAGCTTGGTCTTACGCATCCTTTACGATTGTAATACCACCAATTAATTGAAGTTGCCACTGCAAAAAATACTGAAATACCATAAAAAAAGCCATTTGCATTTCCGGTGGTGTTAATTACCGAGCTTACCAACATTGCAAAAATGAATGGCCCAAAAGCAGCTACTGCCGCTGTAAAACCAATTACACCGGCAGCCTGACGCGGATTATGGCCAAAAACAATCGGGTACTGACGGAATGTTGCTGCATTCCCCATTCCTGTTATAAAGAACAAAGCGAGCATAACCATTAAAAATGCCGGAAATTGATCGACAGAATCCGGAGTTAACAATCCCATTTGAACTAAAACTACACAGCCGGTTATTAAAGCCAGGCCTGTTATGGTTGTTAAAATTGCACCACCTGTTTTATCAGCGATAAAGCCAAATAACACCCTGCTTCCAGCACCAATCAGCGGCCCAAGGAATGCATATTTCAACGGGTCCGGTGCATTGGGAAAGTCACCATAAATAATTTTAATCAATAATGGAAAAATGGCAGCCAAACCAGAAAATCCTCCGAAAGTCATTACATAGGTAACCGTACAAAACCAGGTATGTTTGTCTTTAAAAATATCTAATTGTTCTTTAAAAGAGGCTTTTACCGGTATGCTTCGGATAATTAACCAGGTAGCAATCGCTAAGATAATAAGTAATGGAACATACCAAAAAGCAGCACTTTGAAGATAAATCTCAGAGGTACCGAGTACTTCCTTTGTTTTCGGATCGGTTTTAACAAAAATCTCAGCCGCTCCAAAAGTAGCTAAACCAAGCATGACCGGTGTCATAAACTGGGCAACGCTTACCCCAAAATTTCCTATACCGGCCTGGATACCCAAAGCCGTGCCCTGCAGCCTTTTTGGAAAGAAAAGACTGGTGCTTGGCATGAAAGATGAAAAATCTCCACCGCCAAAACCTGCCGTAAAAGAGAGCACCATAAATACCCAGAATGGTGTTGTTGTATTCATCACAGCCAGTCCGATTCCGACTGCAGGAATTATTTTGATGATTGTGGCTATGCTGATTACATGTCTCGATCCATAAATCGGAAGCAGAAAAGTATGCACCATCCTGAGCAAACCTGCGGCTAACCCTGGCATAGCTGCTAACCAGAATAACTGGTTTTTGTCGAATGAAAATCCTATTCCCGGGAGTTTTGTAACGATGGCACTCATCATAAACCATGTCCCAAACGAAAGTATCAATGAAATTGTGGTTACTGTTAATACTTTCCAGGCCATTTTCTTGCCTTCACTTTCCCAAAATACAGGATTTTCGGGTTCCCATTTTTTCAGCCATGTTGCCATAATTCCTCAATTTATCAGGTTACTATTTACGACCCGTTTATTTATTTTTGTTTTTAACTAAAATGGTGAGCAGATTTTCCTTCGTTTCTCATTCTTTTTACCACATGGTGCATCCAAAACAGGCATATTGCCGATAAGAAAAACATAAACATCCAGCAACTTGTCCACAAACCTGTTCCTTCTAATAAATATCCAAAAATTATCGGGCAAACAAATCCCCCAAGTCCGCCAATAACGCCAACCATTCCACCTACCACGCCTACTTCCTCAGGAAAATGATCAGGGATAAGCCGGTAAACCGCGGCTTTTCCTATCCCCCAGATACTTCCGATTAAAAATACCAGAATTACAAAAATCCAAAGGTTTGCCTGGAAAAAAATCCGTGTTTTCCCTTTTGCAAGTAGCGCCTTTCTTTTAACATCATCACCTACTTTTACAACAGGCTCCTGCCAAACTTCTTTAGTTGGAAAAATCAGATTTCCGTTATCCTCATCAACATGATTGTTTTCATTTTTAATGAGCGGGTATGACACGTTCCCAACTTTTATATGATCTGCTGAAATTTCTGTGACTACTCCGTCATTTCTTGCATTTATTCCTTTCCCGGGAGAATAGACTTCCATTTTAGGAATAATGAGGAAAAAGCAAATAACAACAGATGACATCAAAACCAGATTCATCACCCTTCTCCCGCCCCATTTATCACTCATCCATCCGCCGATAGCGCGAATAAGGCCTGATGGTAAACTGAAAACTGTCGCAAACAGACCGGCGGTTACCAAAGGCAGATAATAAACATTGGTAAAGTAGGGGACAAGCCATTGCGAAAAAGCAACAAAGCATCCGAAAACAAGAAAATAATATAATCCAAAACGCCAGACTCTTGCGTTTTTTAAAGGATGCAGCATGGCTTTGATGGTTTTATTATTAGCAGCAGGCTTTTTATTAATTGTAAAAATCAAAAAAACAACTCCCATAATTAAAAGCGCCAAAGCATAGAGTTGGGGTAATGTCCTCCAATGATCAATATCAGCACCACCATTGGTTAAATTTTTAAGTATGGTGGGTGCAAACATCGTTGTAACTGCTGCGCCGGCGTTGCCCACACCAAATATTCCCAAAGCTCTTCCCTGCCAATGTTTTGGGTACCAAACCGAGGTGTAGGCAATTCCTATGGCGAAACCAACCCCGGTTAAGCCAAATCCAAAACTACATAAAGCAAAAGTGAAAAAATCGTTGGCATACGAAAGCAAAAACATTGGAATTGCACATATCAGGAGCAAAATTCCAAAAACGGGTCTGCCACCAAATTTATCTGTCAACATTCCGGCGGGGAGCCTGAAAATGGAGCCTGTCAAAACCGGAATTCCAAGCAACCAGCCAATTTCTATTGGCCCCCAGTCGAAAACCTGGTTAACAGCCAAAAATGTTACCAAAACCCCATTCAACATCCAGCATGCAAAACATACTGTAAAAGCCAGGGTATTTAATGCCAGAATCCTGTGCGATTTCGACGAAACAGTACCTTCCATCTTTGTTTTATTTATCAGGTGTTTTCAGAATTATTCCTGGTATTTATGTTTTCGGGTAACCGTATCTTTTTTCGATCCCAGTTCCAAATAACCAATTGGTAAGGCCTCCAAATATAGGAAAACGGATAAACCAGAAAATGCATGAATCGGGTAAAAGGTACCATCCCTAAAACTACAAAAGCAACAATAAAATGGATCTTCACCATCAAAGGCATAGCAGCCATAATGCTAACATCCGGATTTAATGTAAATATTGAGCGCAGATAAGGTGTCAATGACGATGCAAACCACGATGACCCCCATCTGTAGAAATACGCTACCCACAAACCTGTTATTAGTTGAATTACTAAAACCGAATAGACCGCAACATCCATTTTGGTGGTTACCACCTGCAATCGTTTATTGTTTAAACGTCTTATGATTAGCAACGTAAGGCCAATGAAGGCAAAAAGGCCAAAAGCAAAAGCTGCCGCTTCAATGATCATCAATCGCACTGGCTGACCATTCCACGCAAGCACTGCACGGGGAAAAAGTAAGGCTATCAGATGACCAAAAAACAAGAATATGATACCCCAATGAAATGGCCTGCTGCCCCAAAAAAGTTGTTTTCCTTCGAGAAACTGCGTTGATAAAGAGGACACTTTAAACGGGGTTACTTTGTAACGAACAATTGTCCCGATAATAAAAACAAGGAGTGCGGCGTAAGGCAATCCTATAAACCAAAAATTATTCATAATTCTGATTTTTAATGTTTTCGAAACTTGATGCATGACATCCATTCCCTGCCAAAACGCAATTCTGCTGTTTCGCAGGGATGTTTATGTTGATTTCTTCGATTTGAAAATCTCTTTTTAAAAATTCCTTTAAAACCATCAGCAAATCCAGATAAACATTTGAACCTTCTTTAAAACCTTTAATCATCGATAAGATGGCAGGAAGTAAAATGTACTGGACAAACTCATCCCTAAACGCTGTATCTGTGGTTTTTGCCAGCAATGCTAAGAGGTTTGGCAAATGATCAGGAAGTTCAGTTCCTAAATCGTTATTAATTTTTCGGTGTTCCGATAGCAGTTGTACAAGAAAATTCCCCCGCTTTAAATCATCACCAAACAAAACATAGCCTATGTCCAGATAACAAAGTGCCTGAATATCAAAAGTATTAACATAGTATTCCTGCAATTCCCTGAGGCTATGATCCTGAATGTGCGTTGAAAACCTGGTGTATTTTGGCCTTTCGCTGCTAAAATCTTTTTTAATCAGCATAATGGCCTCGTCATTTTTGACATGAAGATTTTCTGATGGGTATTTGAACAAATCGGCCAGTAAGATATAATGTTGCATTTCCTTTTTTCTAAAGTTTACAGACCTCTTTCTGGTTTTTCGTTTTTACCAAAGCCGGTATTTCCTTTAAATGCTTCGGTGTTTTCGAGCATTTCGATGGCTTCTTCCCGGTGTGCTTCAGGGATTACAAAGCGCTCGTCGAACTTGGGTAAGGAAGTCAGGCGATAAATTGCATTGGCAGTTTCGATGTCTAAACCTGCTTCTTTGAGCACATTAGTGGTAATATTTTCATCCTGGTCATTCACTGTTATGGTTCTTCTGATATGTCTGACAGCCATCAACTTCATGATTACCTCCCTGATGGTATCCGTATTTCCGGCACTAAACATATTGGCCAGATATTTCAGCGGAACGCGCATATTATCAATCCCACTCCAAAATGATTCATTCAGGTTGTCATATTTTCCATCCTTAAAAGATGCCATTGCCGGCAACAAAGGTGGAACATAAAATAAATTCGGGAGTGTTCTAAACTCAGGATGCAAGGGTAAGGCGATGCCCCATTCTTTTACAAATTTCCATACAGGCGATTTTTGGGCACACTCAATTGTTGACATTGCAACCCCGTTTTTTGTAGCTTCCCTGATGACCTCTTCATCAAAAGGATTTACATAAATATTTTTTTGAGCATGAACCAGTTCATCCTCGGGTGATGAAGCGATCAATTCAATTTTATCGGCATCGTACAACATAACCCCAAGATACCTGATGCGCCCGACGCAGGTATGCATGCAAGCAGGAGCCTGTCCGGATTCCAGTCGCGGAAAACAAAGAATACATTTCTCTGATTTGCCCGAATTCCAATTATAATATGTCTTTTTGTACGGACAGGCAGAAACGCACATCCTCCAGCCGCGGCATTTTTCCTGATTAACCAGCACAATCCCGTCTTCCCCTCTTTTATAGATTGCACCTGAAGGACAGGCAGCAACGCAGGCAGGGTTCAGGCAATGGTTGCAAATCCTGGGAAGATAATGAAAGGTCATTCTTTCGAGTTGAAACATGGCTTCCTGCTCGAGTGGACTGAGTTTTTCGAGGTTTACATCCTGGCGTGCATAGTCAGGAGATCCGCTCAGATCGTCATCCCAGTTTGGGCCACCTTTAATATTAATAAATTCACCCGTAATCTGTGAAACAGGTATTGCCGTTGGTTGATCGTCCTGATCTTTAGCTGTGAAAAGGTCTCTGTACTTATAGGTAAAAGGCTCATAATAATCCTCCATCGAAGGCATGTAAGGATTGTGAAAAATATTGCCAAGCCCTTTTATTTTCAGGTTGGTTTGAAGCGTTCCCTTCAGTTTGTCCAATTTCCAGCCACCTTTATAGATTTCCTGATTTTCCCATTTCCCCGGGTAGCCGGTTCCAGGTTTTGTTTCCACATTGTTCCACCACATGTATTCGGCGCCTTTCCGGTCGGTCCAGATGTTTTTACATGCAACCGAACAAGTATGGCAACCAATACATTTATCAAGATGAAAAACCATGGCTATTTGTGATCTGATATCCATAAGTTAAGTTTTTACTTTTTAGAACTTAAAACTCCACATTGTCCATTTTTTTAATCAAAACAAACGAATCCCGGTTTACCCCAACCGGCCCCCAATAATTGAAATGATAGGTGAATTGCCCATATCCTCCTACAAGTAAATTGGGTTTAAGCCTGATTCTTGTAAGGCTGTTGTGACCACCTGCACGCCTGTTACCCCTTACTTCTGATTTGGGGACGGTGTAAGTCCTTTCAGGAGCATGATAAATAAGGCATAATCCTTTAGGAATTCTTGAGCTTACCACAGCCCGCGTACAATACACGCCGTTATCATTGTAAACTTCTACCCAATCGTTGTCAAGGATACCAATTTCAATAGCGTCTTCTTCGCTGATCCAGCAGGGAACAATACCTCTCGAGAGGGTAAGCATCCTGATGTTGTCGCTGTATGTCGAATGAATCTGCCATTTTCCGTGAGGCGTCAAAACATTTAACATTTTGGTTTTCCCGATGGGCAGCGAAACTTTTAAATCCCCATAAATTATAGGATCAGGGGCAGGTTTAAAGGTGGGAAGGTGCTCTCCAAACTTGATGTAACCTTCATGATCGAGGTAGAAGTGCTGCCTGCCGGTTAAAGTCCTCCAGGGCACCGAGCGATCAACATTATAGGTAAATCCTGCATAAGTTCTCCCATGTTTCATCAAACCCGACCAAACCGGTGAATTATTATATCGCTTGGGCTGACCCTGCAATGCCATGAAATCAATTCTAACATCCCGGCTTCCTTCGCTGATATCCGAAAGTTTAACTCCTGTTCTTTTCTCAGCATTAAGATAAGCCCGGTGTGCCAACTCCCCGTTTGTAAGTGATGAAAGCTTCAGAATTGCTTCAATGGCCTCTTCATCATCACCTATCGAAGGGCAAGTGATGTTGTTAACTACCTTCAGATGGTCTTTGTTTTCGAGCATTTTATCATAAAAATCAGTGCATTGATATGAATTACCATGTGCACTTAGTCCCTGCCTGATGTTAGGACCTAAACTGACGTATTTATCATAAATCTGTGTGTAATCCCTTTCAACAATGCTGATTCCGTGCATGCTAATCCCGGGTTTTGCTTCGGTTTCACCTAAAAACCAATCTTTAATTTCAGGTTGGGAAATTTCACCTTTAGTATCATGAGAAATGGGAGAAATTACCAAATCCTTTACAGGTTCATTCAGATGAATTTTTGCCATTTCAGATGTAGCTTTTGCGATCTCCCTGAATATGGCCCAATCGCTTTTTGATTCCCATGCCGGTTTCACTGCTGCCGATAATGGATGGATGAAGGAGTGCATATCGGTGCTGTTTAAATCCGACTTCTCATACCAGGTAGCCGCAGGTAAGACAATGTCCGAATAAAGGGCGGAGGTGTCCATCCTGAAATTCAGATCAACAATCAAATCCATCTTACCCTGGGGTGCAGTTTCATGCCATTTTATTTCTTTAACATGATCTTTGGCAATTTCTTCGGCTACATCATTGTGATGCGTTCCTAAATAGTGTTTCAAAAAATACTCATGCCCTTTGGCGCTCGACATCAGGGCATTTCCCCTCCAGATATACCAAACCCTTGGAAAATTTACTTCATCGTCAGGATCAGAAACCGAATATTTGATATTTTCTTTCTTCAATTCATTGATGAGATATTTTGAGATTTCTTCGGGAGTTACAGCCCCCGCTTTATTTGCATCCTTTACAATTTCAAGATTATTTTTATTGAACTGTGGATAAAAAGGCATCCAGCCATTCCTGACCGACTTTGCAATCAGGTCGGCAGTATGTTGTTTGGATAATTCATTTTCGGGTGAATAGTTGTAATGAGCCTGGTTAGAATCATATCTCCATTGGTCGGAGTTCATATAATGCCAGATGGGTGTTTGCTGCAACCTGGGCGGCCCCGACCAATCTTTGCCTGACATTATTGCTCCCCATGAGTCAACTGGTGCAAGCTTTTCCTGGCCAACGTAATGATTCATTCCACCACCATTTACGCCAATACAACCAGTCAACATTAAAGTCATTGCTCCTGCCCGGTAAATCAGGTTGCCATGATACCATTGATTTACACCTGCCCCAATGATAATCATGCATTTTCCGTTTGTGGCAACTGCTGTTTTGGCCCATTCATGCGCAAATTTAATTACTGTTTGTGCTCCAATTCCTGTGTAGATTTCCTGCCAGGCAGGGGTATAGGCTGTGTTTTCCTCCTCGTATGATTTTGCATTTTCTCCACCCAGGCCACGGTCAATCCCATACTGTGCCATGATCAGATCATACACGGTAGTTACTGGTTTTTTCCCGTCAACGGTTTCAAGAAAATGAACCGGAACCCCCCTCAATGATTTTTTGTCTTTTCCGTAGTCCGTAAATTCTACCTGAAACACCTGATCATTATTATCAATAAAAGATAATAAAGGAGAATAATCAATTCGTGTTTCTCCGTCAACTGGTAAAATATTCCAGTTTCCATCACGGCTATCCCACCTGTGGCCGGAACTCCCTGCCGGACAAACAGGGTTTCCGGTTTTTTCGTCAATATTTAAAAACTTCCATTCGCCATTTTCGATATCCTTAAATGCTTTTACTTTGTTGGCACGGACAAGTCTTCCAGGCAAATGTTTCCCATCAGTTTCGATTAATTCGACCAGGTAAGGGCTGTCAGTAAATTTCTTTATGTAATCAATAAAATACGGTACCGGATTTTTATAATGATATTCATTGAGAATCACATGAGTAACAGCCATCCAGAAAGCGCCATCCATTCCTGCATGGACAGGCACCCATTCATCGGCATATTTTGCCACCATGCTTAAATCAGGTGAAAATACTACTGTCTTGGTGCCGTTATGCCTTGCTTCAGCAAAGAAATGAACATCTGGTGTCCGGGTCATAGCCAAATTGGAACCCATCACAGCAATGTATTTTGCATGGTACCAATCAGCACTCTCGGCAACATCTGTCTGTTCTCCCCAAATTTCAGGAAAAGCGTTGGGCAGATCGCAGTACCAGTCATAAAAACTCAGGTTAACGCCACCCATCAATTGTAAAAACCTTGATCCTGCTGCATAACTTATCATCGACATTGCCGGAATAGGCGAAAACCCAACCAGGCGATCTGGGCCGTATTTTTTAATGGTGTAGATGTTGGCAGCAGCAATCATTTCGAGTGCTTCTTCCCAGCTTGCTCTTCTGAATCCTCCTTTTCCACGGCCGTTCTGGTAGTGTTTTCTTTTTTCAGGATCATGCTGTATATTTTCCCACGCTTTAAGTGCATCTCCAGTTTTGGCCTTTTCATTTTGGAACATGTCGAGAAGCCTCCCCCTGATCATTGGATATTTAATTCGCAAAGGGCTGTACAAATACCACGATGCTGAGATTCCTCTTTGGCAGCCGCGTGGCTCGTAAGGCGGAATATTGGGATCAATCTCAGGATAATCCAGTGCCTGGGTTTCCCAAACCACAATGCCATCTTTAACAAAAATCTGCCAACTGCATCCTCCGGTGCAATTTGCACCGTGGGTGCTTCTTACAACTTTATCATGTTGCCACCTGTTGCGGTAAAAATCCTCCCATCTGCGGGTTTTTGGGGATACCAAATCTTTTATCCAGCTCATTGATTTTTGATTTATTATGATTATCGGATTTGTCTGTTCATGATGGATTCGTTAACACTTCCCGATTTCCTCTTCCTCCAGATCGTGGAAATCATAAAGAACAATAGTGTTGTAAGAAATATTCCTGCCAGGAAAGTACGTGAAAATAATGGTTTGCTCATCGAATATTTCTGGTCTGATGTTTTCTTCAGATAAGCTGTAATATGCGCCATTTCCTGCGTTGTAAGCATGTTATTTTTATAGGCTGCCTGCATGTATGGGAATGGTGGTGAGGATAAGATTCCGGTAATTGCTGCTTCACTGCCCAATGTAGCAAATGAATGGGTAAGATTTTTAGCCAAAAGGCCGCCATCCTCTGCATCATACAAATCCACGCCGTGACATGCGAGACAGGCAACTCCCTTTGCCGAAAACTGATATCTGCCTTCAAAAAGGTCTTTTCCAATTCCCGCATCTCCTATTATTACAATTGCTTCTTCAATCGTTTTTGTGGTGTCGGCTGACATCGTTTGAGCAGGTGATGAATCTCCACTCATTAATCTGATATAGCTCAATATTGCCTTTATCTCAGCTTCATTTAGAGGCGAGTCTGGCATCATAAAATTATTGAATTCTTTTGCAATTGCAACCGCATCCTTATCATTTGCATCAATCATGCTTTTGGATGACTTAATAAATTTTATCAGCCATTCCTGATTCCTTGTGGAGGTAATACCTTTTAAGTCAGGGCCAAGTAACCGGCCTTTACCAATCGAATGGCATGCTGCGCATGAAGATTTAAAAAGCATTTCACCATCCTGTGCATTTGTTTCCTGAAATATTACCATTGCTATGATAACCAGAATAATACTTAGTTTCTTCATAGGACTTTTTTAGAATATTAATTTGAATACAAACGTAAATGTAATTAGGTAATTAATTACCAAAAATATTTAAATATTTTTATTGTTTGTTAGATTTTTTTAGGCATGTGTTCACTAAAGATTGATTTAGACTCCTCCAGAAATTATTAAATTCCCCCGCCCCTTGCATTTTTCAGCCTTTTCAGGAAAGGTTTGGTAAGAAAACTGTCTTCACTGATGCGGCAGAAGTTTTCGAACATGGGTTTGTTTACGGTGAATGCCATAATATTTGCCGGCAAATGCTCGCGCATGGCCAGGTCGGTGGAACCAAGAATAGCCTGTGGTGCTTCAAAAGTATCAAAAAGCGGGAGCATTTCCATACAACCCGAACCAAATGGGGCTTTAACAGGAGTAACGTCGCCGGGTGCGGCAAAATAATTGGCAGCAAGCATCAAAACGCTAAGCTGGTCAGGGTTAACAAAAAATGTTGTGGATTTCATTAGTTCATAAAACTCCCCTATGTAAGGTCCAACAAAAATGGCTTCGTTTTCAGGTTTGTATGGATGGTTAAAATCAAGCCATTGGTTCATTAGATCGTACGAATCTTTTAATCCTTCATCTTCCGTCAGAAACTTGACAAATCCTTGTCTGTCGCGGGTTTGAAGGTCAAAAAGCCAATGGCCACAACCACCGCAACCGTAGTTCCCGGCCGACAGTTTAAGCGTTTTTCCAGCCATCCAATCCTCATAAAAGGCAAAAAGGCATTTTCTAATGCCGGGATTTGTCTCAACAACGCTTTCAAATGCAGTATTTGCCGGTGCATCATAAAGTGCTATCACCGATGTATTGAGATGAATTCTTTCAGCGAGCAAATCAGGAAAAATTGTTTTCATGAGTATTGGATTTATAAATTAGCAGCAAGGTTACTAAAAATTTGGTCACAATCATATTTTAACCATGAATGGAAAGTAAGCATAATTAGGTAATTCAGTACGGTTTTAAATATTTAACATTTATTTAACGCAGTTAAAAGCCTTAAAAATTAGGCTTCCTTTAGTTAATGAACTATATTTGCCTGATATTCATATCTTAAGTAAGTATTTGCATATATTATAGTAAACCGCTCTATCAAATGGGCATCAAAAATTATTACTTATGAAAACACCATTACACAAAAGTTTTTTGGCTGTACTTTTCATATTGGTTACAGCTATCGGTTTTGCTCAAAAACCGGATATGAGGGTACAGGCAATAAATCCAAACACTAAGTTGGGAACAGTTTATGATTTTACTCTCCTATATGGCCAGACTGCACACCCGGTTTCTTTCGGTGTCACCTCACAGCAGTTTCCTGATTTCCCTGCCTATTCAAGTCAGGCTTCAGATGACTTTTTTGTTCCGGAAGGAGAGCAATGGACAGTTGAAAATATGCAGATCTATGGATTTTACAGCGAAGGAGGTGGCCCGGCTCAAATGGTCAATGTGTTTATTTATCTGAATAACCCGGAGACAAATTCACCAGGAAACCTCTTTTTGATGATTCCACAGTTTTTTGCATCATCGGATCCGGCAGGAAACCTATTTTTTAATTTCGGGACAAGCCCAATAACACTGCAGACTGGCCACTATTGGCTCTCTGTTCAGCCTATTATGGCTTACACGAATTTTGGACAGTGGTACTGGGCGGAACAGGCAGCTCCCACGATTTCTTCAGAATTTTACTGGCAAAACCCCGGAGGAGGATGGGGCTTACCAAATACTTTAACCTGGCTACAAGCATCTTTAATCAATTGGGGAAGCCCAGCAATGGACTGGAATCTTGGTTTTGCACTTTACGGAACAGCCACAAACCCGTTTAACCACGAATTTTCATTAATTGTAGGTGATTACCATAACCCAGAACCCTGGCACGACTGGATTGGTGGCAATGGTATTACACGGTTACCGGTTTTCACTGATGGCCAGTCATCAAACGTGACAGGAGTTGATTTTTCATATTCATTTGATGGTATTGATTGGAATTTATTCTATCACGATTCAGACGGAACGATGCTGGCTGAGAACACAACTACAGCAGGACCACAGGGCGATGGATGGGCAGGATATTTTTCACATAGCATCATCCCGCAACAGGAAATGTTATTAGCATTTAAAGCTGCAGTCACCTTCCTGGATGGCACCACAGCAGAACAAACGCATAACATACGATTCGACCCGACCCCACCCAGTGGAATCCAGATCAATATCGAGGATTTCATGATCATACAGGACAATACCATACTTCTTGAAATCGAACCCGGAACCTGTACAGATTTGTCGTATTGTGAAGTGGAATTAGTGACAAAGCCGGAATATTTTAATAAAGGTGTGCCGCACATTACCCAACCAACGGGTACTACCTGCGCTCCGACAGCAGCAGCGGCCTGTTTAAAGTGGTTTGGGGGAGCCGTCACCGGAGGATTGAGTGACGCCGAATTGATTGAAGCATTGAAAGCAGCATGTAAGACCGACCAGGGAAAATCTGGGACTACCCCGGATGACCTTGCAAAAGGGTTGAGAGAATGGATAGCAGCTCACGGTGATGGTTACACGGTTCGTGGACCAATGCCATTCGACTGGAAACAGATGCGCAACGAGCTGGAACGTGGGCAGGATGTGTTGTCAGGAATTGTCTGGACAGGAGGCGGAGGTCACAGAATGACCTTCAACTCAATAAAAAACACACCTGAACCCGATGGAAAAATCAGGATAGATTTTATGGACCCATGGACCGGACAGGAAGAGTGGGGTTATGTTGACCCTGCAACCGGCGAACTTACCGGGTTCACAGGCGCCGGACCTGGTGGCACTTTGGGTAATATTATCATTATTTGTCCAAAAGAGACATCACCCACGCCAGGCACAGGAACAATTCTACCTGGTTCTAACCCACCGGCGATCACCATTCCAGTTCCATCTCCAGGATTATATTTTCTCAGGATAAATGCTGTCGATAGCAGCGGAAATGCTTCCAGGATTGATCTTGTTGTAAACAAGTTAACCGATCTGCCAACTATTGAAATTATTGATGAGCCTCAAATGCATTTCAGCGAATCAATCCGGTTGACAGGATTGCATTTTGGAGAGCCTGAGCCAGGAGCTTGTCTTCTGTTTTCGGGAATAGGATTTTGTTCGCCTGAAATTTGGACCTACTGGGCGGATGATCAGGTATTTTTTAATTGCCCTGATATTACTCCCGGTATTTTTGAACTACAAGTTCAGCGAAACGATGGTTCACTAAGTAATCCGGTGACAATTGAGGTTATTCCACCTGAAGAAATCTCCTTTTTATCACCTCACGGGGATGAACGCATCATGAGCGAATTTATTGACATTAAAGCCGTTATGCCCGTAGCCCGAAGTCTGGTTGATTCTGTAAGATTTTACGCAACACCCCTGGGAAGTACCGATCGGATTTACCTGGGTACTGATTATGATGGCACAGTTACGGGTGCCGGAACTTATGTTCCCATCGGTGAAGGAGATGGGTGGGGATTCATCTGGTATCCTGCATTCTTTGATATTTTTTATTCCATTTCAGCCGAGGGATTTTGCAATAACGGCATGATATTCAACGGATCAGTTGATGTTTTTTATGATGTATTACCCTACCATCTTAAAATTTTGGATGAAGAATCAAAAATGGTAGGGGGAAAAACACCACCTGAAGATACCATTACAATTGTAGCAACTATTGATGAAACAGTATTAGACGAGATTTTTGCAGGAATGCGCCCACTTGGTGGATTCGATTTCACAAGACTACTTGTCCACATTGATCAGAATGATGTTGAAGCAAAAGATGCTGATAATAATGATATTTCAAATGATATTTGCGGCCCGGTTGCAGCAGCAGTGTGTCTCGACTGGCTAAATAAGCGGGCTGGTGGAACAGGTTATCAAAGCATCCAGGACTCTATACGAAAAATCGCCAGCAAAGCAGGAACAAAAGCAGGTAGTGGCACCTGGGACGATAAACTGACAGATGCTATTAATGAAATGTTGAAAAAGGATCCAAAAATTAAAAACGGAAAAGCTACCAGATACGATCAACCAAATCGTCCTTACAATAAAATTGCTAAAAATCTGCGCGATTCCGCTGATGTCATTATTATGATCCATCAAAAGCTCAAAGATGGAACGGTTGTAGGACATTACGTAACTGTGAGTTCGCATCATACCGAAATTTCATACCAGGGAATTGGGCCAGATGGCATTTATGGTTGTGTTGCTGTTCAGAAAGATTATATTGATTTTATGGATCCTGCAACCGGCGAAACAACCTACAAAGAGGCGAAATGGTACAATAATCCGCCTACTATTGCTGATTATAAAATTGGTGACCAGGAAACCGATGGTGAGGCATGGATTGAGAGTACTATCGTGGTTACTGGTGACGAAAGCAAGCGCGGCCGTGATAACGATTATGTGTGGAGTAGCACAATAACTCCAAATGGAACAGGGAAATACGTAATTTCAGTCCCATGTTCCGAAATCCCGGAAGGAGTGTTTGCTTTTGAACTCACAGGAACTACAGCAAAAGCGTCCACAGTGATGGAATATGCCGTAGTGGTCAATGGTCAATATGAACCTTTTGCTAACTTTACTGCAAATCATACCTCAGGGGTAAGCCCATTAACTGTTCAATTTATTGATCTTTCACTTCCAACCGATTCGATTAAAACCTGGAATTGGGATTTTGGAGATGGTAATGTAAGTGTTTCGAAGAATCCATCTAATACATTTTCAATTCCCGGGATTTACGATGTGAAACTTATTGTCTCAGATGGAAATACTACGGATACACTTGTAAAACAAAACTATATCGAGGTTACTACACCTATATGCCATACATTAAGCTTACCCGCAGGGTGGAGCGGAATATCCTCCTTTATTGAACCTTCAAATCCGGATATCCCGGCGATGTTTGCTTCGATAACTGAAGATCTGGTTGTACTTTACAATTTCAATACTGTGTTTTACCCTGACGGAGGCATTTTACCTGAAAAGCCCTGGGATTTACAAAGCGGATATGTGGTAAAAATGACTAATAACACTTCACTTTCCGTCTGTGGCTCAATCATAGGCAGCCATGTAGTATCACTCAAAGCCGGTTGGAATATCATGCCAGTATTGAGTCAGGAAAATGTGGATGTTGCTTTGACTTTCGGGAGTGTCGAGCCTGTTAAAGCTGCAAAGGATATTGGTGGTATTGGTGTTTACTGGAAAGCGTATGGTGTTAATACCCTGCAATGGATGTTGCCCGGCAAGGCCTATTTTGTTTACACCACCAGCGATGTTGATGTTTTCCTACAGGGAAGTTCATCTTCAACGAAAAATGAAAAAGAAGAAGTCCCCATTATTTTCTCACCCTGGAATAAAATTTCCAGAACACAAGAAAGTCATGTAATTGTATTTCCTCAGGCGCTGGAAAATGGTTTTAATCCAGGTGATGTTATTGGTGTATTTGACGCTTTGGGAGTATGTTGTGGCGCAACTGAATATTCCATTAATAGCTCAAGTTTGGTTGTATTCGGAGATGACCCATATTCTGAAACGGCAGATGGTTTTGAAAATGGAGAACCTTTTACATTCAGATTATTCCGGCAGGAAACCGGTGAACAATTCATCCTAAACGTAAAGTATGAATCAACAACTCCATCACAGGGGAATTTTGAAACGAACGGCTTATCTGTTGTTAAATCTGCTGAGTTGTTTCTGATAAACAAAAGTGATGAAAGTTTTTATGTTAGATTTGAGCTATTCCCGAATCCTGCAAAAGATAAGATTAGTGTAAAAACAAATGCTCAGGATTCAAGTATCGAAATCATTAACCTTTCTGGTGAATTGGTCTTTAGTGCAAAACTAACAGATTCCGATATTGATGTTTCCGTTTTCAAACCCGGAATCTATTTTGCACGGCTTATGAATTCAAAAGAACCAATTGTTCGGAAACTGGTAATTGAATAATTAAAGCTTAACAACATTTTCTAAGTCAAAAACTGAGTCTGGCTATTTGAGGTCAGCCTCAGTTTTTTTTTATTAAAGCGTTATGATGAGCAGCCTTAGTGAAGTATCAGACAGTAAAATGTAGAATTAATATAAATTAGTGTTTAAATACTTAAAAGATTAAATTTGGGTTACTTTTGCCTCTACCACGATTAAAATAAATCTGTATGTCGAAAGTATTTTCGTTATCTGAGGCTGGTTCTATCGCCATTCATAGCATGGTTCTTATTGCAGGTGCTAATTCGAAGCTCAATGTTATCAAGATTGCCGAACGTACCGGCTCATCAAAACACCATGTAGCTAAAGTGTTGCAGCGGCTGGTCAAGGATGATTTTTTGTTGTCGAACCGCGGCCCTCATGGCGGTTTTGAACTTAAAAGACCTGCCGAAGAAATTAACTTGCTCGACGTTTACGAATCTATCGAGGGGAAGATTGAAATTGCTGAATGCCCTTTAAATAATATGATTTGTGCTTTTGACAAATGCATTCTTGGGAACATCATCAGCGATATGACAAGGAATTTCCAGACTTACATGAAGAATCAAAAGCTTTCGGAATATATAAAAGCATAATTTTTAAAAAGCAAACAACCGGCCATGCGCTCAATCCTGTTCATTATATTCATATTCAGTTGCTTATTAGTTTCTCCGCAAATTGCCGAACGTAAAAATTTCCCGCCCGGCCAATCAAATTTTGATATTCCTGTTTTAGCTTATCACCGCTTTGGCGACAACCGCTATCGCAGCACCAACACTTCGCTCGAGGTTTTTGAGCAGCACCTTCGCTATCTGAAAGACAATCAATACACGGTTTTAACCTTTGGAGAGGCAATGGAGCGTTGGAAAAACAATACAGCTTTTCCGGCTAAAACTGTAATTATCACCATCGACGACGGCTATTCTTCATTTCATGAAAATGGCTGGCCTTTGCTTAAGAAGTATGGATTTGCTGCCACAATTTTTATCCAAACCGACCTGGTTGGACACAAAGATTTTATCAGTTGGGCACAGTTTGCCGAGCTTCAAAAGGCAGGTATCGAAATACAGAATCATTCCGGTTCGCACGACTTCTTTGTAGATTATAATGATGCCGAAAGAGCCGGAAAATTCAGGGACGACCTTATCAAATCAACAGCTTTGATTGAGAAAAATCTTGGAAAAAAGCCCGAATATTACGTTTACCCTTACGGGGAATGGACCAAAGACATGGTGCAGGTTTTAAAAGATAACGGCTACTCCGCTGCCCTGGTTCAAAACTCCGGGCTGTTTTGCGAAACGAGTGACCCTTTCGAAATTCCGCGTTTCCCGTTGGGAGGGTATTTTGGGACCTTTGAAGAGTTAAAGCGGAAAATAGACCTGAAGGCTTTGCGAATTATTAAAACCATTCCTGATTCACCCTTCCTGAGCGAAAATCCTCCCGAAATTAGAGTTGAGGTGATGCCGGGAAAAATTAACCTTAAAAAAGCCCAATTTTTTGTTGCCGGAACAAAATGCGAAAACATCAAAATCATTGATGACCCCATCAATCCTGCGGTAATCCTTAAAGCCAGCGGAAAACTCACGGCCCGTCGTACGCTTTACACCATCACCGCCCCTTCGATTGATGGCAAAACCTGGCACTGGTACAGCTACCAATGGATACGGCCGGAAGTCGGAGAATAATTTCAAAATCAAACTTACCACAATTTTTCTTTCTTTCATAGATGGAGTCAGGGTTTCAGCCACTCCTGGGATCAATATCAAAATTCAAATTACACTTTTCTGGAGATAAATTTGCAGGAGTGATACACTTTTTTGGAGATAATTATACCGAATAGTACACTTTTTTGGAGATAAATATTATCTTTGTAACACTTATTTGGAGATAAATTTAGATGTTGGATACACTTTTTTGGAGATAAAAAATGGAAAGAGATTTGTACAACCAGTTAATAATCTGGAAAAATGATCCGAAACGCAAGCCACTACTGATGCAGGGAGCACGTCAGGTTGGGAAAACCTGGCTTGTGAATTCCTTTGGAAGAAAGGAATATGGCAATTTTGTTTATCTCAACTTTGAGCAGAATCCGGATTTGGGTTCGTTGTTTAAGGTAGCACTTGATCCCTATAAAATCGTCGAAAATATCGGACTTTATCTCGGGCGCGCCATAAAGCCGGAGAATACGCTTATTTTTTTTGATGAGATACAAACCTCGCCGGAAGTTTTGACAAGCTTGAAATATTTCAATGAAATTTCTCCCGAATTTCACCTCATCGCAGCAGGCTCGCTGTTGGGCGTTAGCGTTGGCATTCAATCCAGTTTTCCGGTTGGGAAAGTTAACTTTATGACGCTTTTTCCCATGTCGTTTGCCGAATACCTCCGGGCTTGTGATGAACAGTTGATTTTGGATGAACTATATAAAAAAGACCTTTCTTTGCCATTTCCTGAAATCATTCACGAAAAATTACTCACGCATCTCAAAATGTATCTTTTTCTTGGGGGAATGCCAGAGGTTTTACAGGATTACCTGAATAACCAGGACATTGCGTCCTCCCGCAAAATACAACAGGAAATTCTAAAATCTTATGAACGCGATTTTTCAAAATACACCGAAAAGTCTCAAGCGATAAAAACTTCGGAGCTTTGGCAAACAATACCACGACAATTAGCGAGGGAAAACAAAAAGTTCAAATTCAGCGATGTGCGTAAAAATGCCCGTGCATCTTCATACGAGCAAACAATTGAATGGCTGAAAAAAGCAGGACTGATTAACGTGGCTTATCAAATCAGTCTGCCAAAAATTCCACTTCCGGGCTATGCTGATTACGATAAGTTTAAAATATTTCTGCACGATACCGGCCTTCTGGGGGCCATGCTGAATGTTACTTCCGACATGATTTTAAATCCAACAGCATTATTTTCTGAATACAACGGAGCCTTTATCGAAAACTTTGTTGCCACCGAACTGATTAACTCCGGTTACGAAAATCTTTTTTACTGGGCTTCAAACAGCGATGCAGAGGTGGATTTTGTCGTTCAAAACGCGAACAACATTTATCCGTTGGAAGTAAAAAGCGGACTTAGCCGCAACAAAAAAAGCCTGACCAGCTATGCCGAAAAATACAATCCCGAAATACTATTCCGCCTCTCCCCCCGAAATTTTACCCGTGACGGGAAATTTATAAATCTGCCGCTGTATGCAAGTTTCCTGGTGAGGAATCAGTAACGGCAATAATTGAAGTTAGTCAGTTTTTTTTGATGAACATTAAACCGAAAGTATTGAAGGTTTTTCTTCTTCACGTCTAAATCATCCAGGTTTTAGAAATTTGTTAGTTTTCAAATTCCCCCACTTCCTATTTCATCCTTCCTTATCCAAATTTCCTAAACCGTACTGCTCCTTTCCATGATTAAATCAAAATAAATTCTTCATACCATATTGAATTCTAACATGATATAATCTCAATAAAAAATATTTTAAAATTTATTTGGTAGATAAAATATTTCTATTGTACATTTGCGTATTCAAATACCGAATTACATTAATGGGGAAATTATTCAATATATCTGAAGCTACAAACATCGCCATACACAGCATGGCATTGATTTCGGCTTCAAAAGATGAGTTAAACGCAACTCAGATTGCTGATATGTTGAAACTATCGAAAAACCATGTTGCCAAAATCATGCACATCCTTGCAAGGCAACGGTTTGTTAGCTCAACCCGCGGTCCAAAAGGTGGTTTTAAAATGCTCCGCAAACCTGATTCGATCAGTTTACTTGAGATTTATGAGTTGTTTGAAGGTACACTCGAGCAAGATCATTGCCATCGAACCGATGACATCTGCCCCTTTTCGGATTGTGTTTTTGGAGATGTCCGTCAGCGGCTTTTTCACGAATTTAAAACATACTATCAAAACCGGATGTTAAGCGACTTATCATTGAAATATTAATAATTATGAAGAGAAAGATCATTCAAATTGACGAAGATTTATGCAACGGATGCGGCCTTTGCATCCCGAACTGCCACGAAGGTGCCCTGCAGATTATCGATGGAAAAGCCCGGCTGATCAGCGATTTGTTTTGTGATGGACTCGGGGCCTGCCTCGGTTATTGCCCCGAAGGTGCTATCGAAATTATCGAGCGGGATGCCGAACCTTATGATGAGAAAAAAGTAATGGAAATCCTTGTCACCAAAGGCCGGAATACCATTTTGGCACATCTTGAGCATCTTCGTGATCATAAAGAAGAGGAATTTTTAAAACAAGCTATTGATTATATAAAAGAAAATAACATTGATATGAGTATCGAAAAACATGACGAACAGCACGCTTCTGCCTGTGGCTGTCCCGGCTCGATGGCACGGGATTTTCGTGCAGAAGAGGAAAAACCGGTTGTTGCTGCAACCCATTCTGAACCTTTAAACACGCCTTCTGAACTTCGCCAATGGCCGGTTCAACTGCATCTCTTAAATCCGCAGGCCTCCTATTTTAAAAATGCTGATGTGGTGCTTGCTGCCGATTGTGCAGCTTTTGCCATGGGCGATTTTCACGGCAGGTATCTCAAAAACAAGACCCTGGCCATTGCCTGCCCGAAACTGGATTCAAACCAGCAATCGTACCTCGATAAACTGGTAGCCATGATCAACGATTCAAAAATTAATTCTTTAACGATTGTAAGGATGGAAGTTCCTTGCTGCGGCGGTTTAACACGGATGGCACAAATGGCCGTGGCAACTGCATCAAGAAAAATCCCGATCAAACAGGCAGTTATCAGCGCAAGCGGCGAAGTGATTGAGGAAGATTGGGTTTTGTGAAGAAAAGACCGAGAGAGGGAGTGATGGGGAGACGAGGTGATAGTAGGGAGGAAAGCAAAGATTTTAAGAAAATTTTTCAGAAATTAAGTATAAACAAACACAAATATTATGAATACACGTAAACTTTGGATCAGTTTTATTGCAGTGATGGTAAGCTCTTTTGCCGTTCTGCTTTACTTTGGCGGGGAAATTTACCGCAAAGCACCGCCAATTCCGGCCCAGGTTGTTACAACCAACGGCAAGGTGCTTTTTTCGGGCCAGGACATTAAGGATGGTCAGAATATCTGGCAATCGATTGGTGGCCAGGAAGTAGGAACAGTTTGGGGACATGGTTCTTACGTAGCTCCCGACTGGTCAGCGGATTGGCTGCATCGTGAATCGGTTTTTATACTCGATTATTTAGCTGATACAACCTTTAAAAAACCGTATGCCCGGCTTAATGCCGAACAGCAGGCAGTTTTAAAAGTAAGGTTGCAGAAAGAGTTACGCACCAACACTTACGATCCGGCTTCACAAAATTTGATCGTTTCGGAGTTGAGAGCAAAAGCCATCGAGGCTGTTGGTGCCCATTATGCAGGTCTTTTTATGGATGATCCGGATTTGGAAAAATTGCGCGATGCTTACGCTATTCCTCCAAATTCGATAAAAACCACCGAACGAATGTTTCAGATGAATACATTTTTCTTCTGGACTTCATGGTCGTGTGTGACGAACCGCCCGGGAAGTGAGATTTCATATACAAACAACTGGCCCTCCGAAGAATTGGTTGACAACAAACCTACCAGCGCTTTGGTGCTTTGGACCGGATTCAGTGTAATTATGCTGCTTGCAGGCATCGGCCTGATGGGCTGGTATTATGCTTCGCGAAAGGAAGAAGAACTGGCCGATCATGAACTTCCTGTGAAAGATCCGCTGCTGGGAGGAATTTTTACACCTTCGATGAAGGCTACTTTAAAATATTTTTGGGTGGTTACGGCATTGATTCTTGTCCAGATTTTGATGGGAATTATCACTGCGCATTATGGTGTTGAAGGGCAGGCATTTTATGGAATGCCACTCTCATCAATTTTACCTTACTCGATTTCACGGACGTGGCATATTCAGTTGGCCATTTTCTGGATTGCAACCTCATGGCTGGCAACAGGGCTTTACCTCGCTCCTGCTGTTTCGGGAAAAGAACCCAAATTCCAGGCACTCGGCGTTAATTTTCTTTTCATTGCACTGCTGGTAATTGTTGTTGGTTCATTAATCGGCCAATGGTTTGGCGTAATGCAGCGTCTGGGCCTGGTTACCAATTTCTGGTTTGGCCATCAGGGTTACGAATACGTTGACCTTGGCAGATTCTGGCAGATATTTCTGTTCGTTGGTCTTATTATCTGGCTGGTGCTGATGGCACGCGGACTGATGCCGGCATTAAAAGCAAAAGCGGAGAACCGTTCGTTGCTTACCATGTTTCTGATTTCGACGATCGCGATAGCAGCCTTTTATGGTGCCGGTTTAATGTGGGGACAACAAACACATCTCGCGGTTGCCGAATACTGGCGCTGGTGGGTAGTTCACCTCTGGGTTGAAGGTTTCTTTGAAGTTTTCGCCACGGTAGCCATCGCATTTCTTTTTGTTCGTCTAGGGCTTGTTCGTTTGGCCACGGCAACTACAAGCGTACTTTTTTCGACCATCGTATTTCTGTCAGGGGGAATTCTGGGAACTTTTCATCACCTTTATTTTAGTGGTACGCCAACGGTGATACTTGCTCTGGGAGCCTCGTTCAGCGCACTGGAGGTGGTTCCGCTGGTTTTTATGGGATACGAGGGTTATGGTAATTTTAAAGTTTCGCAAAACCGCAACTGGATCAGTGGCTATAAATGGCCGATTTATTTCTTCCTGTCGGTAGCCTTCTGGAACCTTGTTGGTGCAGGCATTTTTGGATTTCTCATCAACCCGCCCATCGCGCTATATTATATGCAGGGACTTAACACCACGCCGGTTCACGGACATACCGCCTTGTTCGGCGTTTATGGAATGCTCGGAATCGGGTTGATGCTCTTTGTTCTGAAAAGCATGGCTCCCGAAAAAATCTGGAATGAGAAATGGATCAAATTTGCGTTCTGGACAATAAATATTGGCCTGGCGCTGATGGTTCTGATAAGTGTGCTACCTGTTGGCCTGGCACAAACCTGGGTAAGTGTGCGCACCGGAATGTGGTACGCCCGCTCTGCCGACTTTATGCAAGACCCAACCATCGAAGTTTTCAGGTGGCTGCGGGTAATTGGTGATACAATTTTCGCAGCGGGATCGCTGGCATTGGCCTGGTTTGTATTTGGACTTTCAGGCGGCTGGTCTTTAGTTAAAAAATAATTTAAACTTAAATACAATGGAAAAATCATTATTCGGACACTCAAATGTGTTCAAGTTTCAGGAAAAAGTTGAATACTCAACTGAAGGAATTGTAAGTAAAATCGTTATCAGCCGTCCGGTTGGAAACGTAACGCTCTTTGCCTTTGATAAAGGCCAAAAGCTGAGCACACACTCAGCACCTTTCGATGCCATGGTTCAGGTGATCGAAGGAAAAGCAGAAATCGTGATCAACGAACAACCGTTCAATCTGGTGGCTGGTGATACCATTATCATGCCTGCCGGAATACCGCATGGCGTAATTGCAACCGAAAAATTCAAGATGGTTTTGACGATGATAAAGGGATAAGAAGTGGGCAGTGGGCAGTTGCCAGTCTGCGGTGGGCGGTTGGCAGAAGGCGGTCGGCAGTGAAAAAACTGGCGACTGGCGACTGCAAACTGCTGACTTTTCATGAGCTTCTATAAAACTAAAGTACTAAATATGAGCGAACTGATAAATAATTCGCAGGATCGGAAAGAGCTGCTCAAGCACATGATCCTGCAATTGCACGAAGGTGTTGCACCGGAGGCAGTGAAAGCCCGCCTTGTCGAAATGATGTCGAAAGTGCCATACGGCCTTGTGGTTGAAGTTGAACAGGAACTGATCAGCGAAGGGCTTCCCGAGGCTGAAGTGCTTCGTCTTTGCGACATACACGCCGAAGCGCTGGAAGGTCACATCGATTTTACTGGTATGAAGATTGTCGCTCCGGGACATCCGGTTGATACTTTTAAACAGGAAAACCGTGAGTTGGGCAAGGTTGTGGAACGATTAAATGAACTTTTTGATAACGTTGCCGAAAGTATTGCCCGGCTTGGTATCCAAAGCTATATGAATAATTTAAAAGCGCTTTTCAACAGCCTGATGGATGTTGACAAACACTACAGGCGCAAAGAAAATCTGTTGTTCCCGTTTCTTGAAAAATACGGAATTACCGGCCCACCAAAGGTGATGTGGGGCAAACATGACGAAACCCGCAACTTCTTAAAAAATGCCATCAATGCATTGAATGTTTCGGGAGATTTTGATGTTGAAGGTTTAAAATCATCCATCGAAATCGACCTGAAACCTGCTGCTAAAGCTATCACCGACATGATTATGAAAGAGGAGGAAATCCTTTTTCCCATGACCCTCGACAAACTTACCGAGACCGACTGGTATCAGATTTACCGGCAGACCAACGAGATCGGCTATTGCCTTTATGACCCTAAATTTTCCTGGAAGCCCCAGGGAGTTGAAATTGCCGACGAAACTTCTGCTGAAGAAGGAACGATAAGTTTACCCAGCGGCAAGTTCGATTCCGAAGAACTGCTGGCCATCCTTAACTCGATGCCTTTCGATATCACTTTTGTTGACAGACACGACAAAGTGAAATATTTTTCGCAGGGCAAAGAGCGCATCTTCGACCGCAACCGCGCAATCCTGGGACGTGATGTACGCATGTGCCATCCACCTTCGAGCGTGCATATTGTCGATCAGATTATCGGCGATTTTAAAGCCGGAAAAGCAGACAGCGCGCCTTTCTGGATTCAGATGCAGGGGAAATTTATCCACATCGAATATTTCGCTTTGCGCAACGAAAAAGGTGATTATCTAGGCACAATGGAAGTGTCGCAGGATCTTACCGAAAAGCGCAGCCTTGAAGGCGACCAACGATTATTATCATACCGGACAAATGAAACTAAACAAAAAACGGAGACTACAACAATGAATGGACCAGCATGGTTTGACAAAACCAAAATCAAAGTTACACTCGATGCCAGGCCACTTCTGGCACAGGGAATTCACCCACTCGAGCAGGTGATAAAAGAAACAGCAGGCCTGAATCCTGGTGAGATTTACGAAATTATCACATCTTTCCCACCAGCGCCGATGATCGAAAAAATGGCAGCCGCTGGGTTTGAAACCCACTCAGATATGAAGGATGGATTGTTCAGTACCTTCTTTTGTAAGAAATAACCGGTTGATTTAGGATTGGAATGTTGGAAAACTGGAATGTTGGAAAACTGGAATGTTGGAAGATTGGAAATCTGGAAGATTGGAAAACTGGAAGATTTGAATGTTGGAATGTTGGAAAGCTGGAATATTGGAAAGTTGGAATATTGGAAAGTTGAGGCGTTAGCCGAAATCCCGCTTCGGCGGGAGAATGTTGGAAATCTGAAATCCTAAATCAAAAGATGGCAAGCGGCAGAAAATCGAAAGCCTTCGGGTTTTTTAAAAAATACCACAAATGGGTCAGCCTGGTGCTGGCGCTGTTTATTATTGTTTTTGCCATTTCCGGGATCATACTTAATCATCGTTCGTGGCTTTCGGGCGTTGACGTTGACCGTAAATTTCTGCCGGAAGTTTACCGGTACAATAACTGGAATCTCGCTGCACTAAAAGGCAGTATAAAAGTTGGTGCTGATTCGGCGCTCGTGTATGGAAATATCGGGGCATGGATCAGCACTGACCATTTTAAGACTTTTGCGGATTTTAACCAGGGATTTCCCGATGGTATCGATAACCGCAAAATCAGCAAAGTTGTTGAAGCACCCGATGGCCGCCTGTTTGCCGCATCATTTTTCGGGCTTTATTCACGAAATGGAATGAGTGGTTCCTGGGAAAAAATTTCACTGCCTGTGGCCGAAGAACGCATTGTTGACCTTTCTGTTGAAGCAGGAAATCTCTGTATTCTGACCCGTTCAAACCTTTTGACGGCAAGCCTTTCGGATGAAAAATTACTGCCGTTAGTCAAAACCTTGCCACCACCCGTAAACGATGATAAAAAAGCCTCCCTTTTCAGGACGTTGTGGGTGATTCACAGCGGCGAAATTTACGGAACCATCGGGAAGCTTTTTGTTGACTTCGTTGGAATTGTCTTTATCTTTCTCACCATCACCGGCCTTTTGTATTTTCTCTTCCCGAAAATCATCCGCTTTCGGAAAAAGAGAGATTTGAAGGTAAAAAGGCTGGCTGTTGCTACAAAGTTTTCGTTAAAATGGCACAATAAAATTGGCTGGTGGCTGGCGGCAGTGCTCATTTTAACCACCCTAACAGGCATGTTTCTGCGCCCGCCTTTGTTGATTCCGATTGCAAATGCCAAGGTTGGCCGAATTCCTCTTTCGGAACTCGACAGCGAAAACCCCTGGGACGACAAACTCCGGGGAATGTTCCTGGATCAGGAGGCAGGAATGTTTATTCTAAATACTTCCGATGGTTTTTATTTTTCTGGCAAAGATTTAGAAATGCCGTTTATGCCTTTTGAAGCACAGCCCCCAGTAAGCGTGATGGGCATTAATGTTTTCGAGAAAATAGGCAAGGATACTTATCTCGTGGGTTCATTCAGCGGTTTGTTTAAATGGTTGCCCCGGCAGAACTATTACGAAGATTTCATCACTGGCAGTTCGCCTGTTGTCACTGGCCGGTCAGGGTCGCCCATTTCCGAAAATGCTGTTGCAGGATTCCTTAAAGATGAAGATAACCGGAGTTATTTTTTTGATTATGGCCGTGGCGCTGGGCCTTTGTTTCACAGCAAACCATTTACTGAGATGCCTGCCAAAATCATCGAAAACAGCCCGATGTCGCTCTGGAATATGGCGCTCGAATTTCATACCGCCCGTATTTACAGCGTTCTGATTGGCGATTTCTACATCCTGATCATTCCGCTGGCCGGGCTTTCGATACTTTTTATTCTGATTTCAGGATTGTACCTTTATTGGGGGGCTTACCGTAAAAAACGACCTACCAAACTAAAACCCGCGAAAAGTATAAATATAGCTGAAGAACCTACGGCTGTGACCGGAATTTTATAAGAATTTGTCCAGTCTAAAAACTGTTGGTTTTTGATGAATCTTTAGACCAGTCTTATCTTTTTAAATAAACAAGTCAGAAACTGGTATCGTTAAAAACTCCTCGATGGGGATGCCTTCTCTGCCTACCAGCAAAATTTTGGTGGGATTAAAGTATTTTGCAAAAGCAGGAATTCCGTCAGATAGCTTGTTGCGTCCGCTTTTTACTTCGATACCAATTGTTTTGTTTCCTTTCTGTAAAACAAAATCCACTTCGTAATTACCTTCCCGCCAATAGTAAAGTTCGATTTGTTGGGTGATGGATTGATTGAGAAGATGTGCGCCTATTGTTGATTCAACCCAGCGACCATAAACTTCCGGTTGTGCCTGAATTTCGATTCGATGGTTTGAACTTAACGCCGACATCAGCGCCGTATTAAATACCTGAAGCTTTGGACTTGATGCCCGCTGGCGAATTTTGGAAGGAGAATATTTTTCCAGTCCTTTAATCATACCAGCTCCCTCAAGCAGTTTAAGGTAATGCGCCAGGGTTGTGGTATTTCCGGCATCTTTTAATTGCCCGATAATTTTATTATACGAAAGTACCTGCCCCGACCACGAACAAGCCAGATCGAAAAGATTGCGAAGCAAAACCGGTTTATCAATCCTTACCATCAATAAAATATCCCGCATTATTGTTGATTCGATCAATGATTGACGGATATATTCCTTCCAGCGGCTTTCGTCAGAAATCAGGTCAGCCGGACCCGGATATCCACCAAACCAGATAAATGTTTCAAGGGTGTATCCAAACGCATTTTTCATCTCAGCAAATGACCAGTGCGGAAGATAAATCACCTCAAAACGTCCGGCAAGTGATTCGCTCAACCCCTTTTGAAGCATAAGTTGCGATGAACCAAGCAGGATGATTTTTACAGGGATATTTTCAAAGCTGTCTTTGTCCCATTGAATTTTCACCAGGTTACTCCAATCCGGTATTTTTTGGATTTCATCAATAACCAGCAAAGCCTCCGTTGCCTCCGCCGATCGCAATTTTAGGCGGATCGTTTCCCATTGCTGTTGCAACCAAAGTGGTTGGGTAGCTTCATCGGCCGAAGCATAATGCCATGGAAATGAATATTGATTTAAAATTTGCCTCACCAGGGTTGTTTTCCCTACTTGCCTGGGTCCCATGAGAACCTGAATAAACTTTCGCTCTAACCCAAGTCTTTCCTCGATTTTTTGATAATATGGACGCTGAAACATGATCATATTTTTTACAAAAATAATAATTATCTCAATTAATTGAGTTATTTTACTCAATGTACTGAGTAAAATCAAATTAGCAACCCACAAATCGCATAGTCTAAAGGTTACTTCACAACGGATTGAGATGATGAACAAGCTCAATTCGATCGGAGCGCAGGTGAATTATTTTGATTTGCACGACGAATCCGGAAAAGCCAACGGAACCAAGGTAGAGTTGGTTATTCCGGTTTAGGATTTGGATAAGGAAAAATGGATCTGATACTCCTCGGACAAGAGAAAAAGAATAAAAAAAATTTGAATTATTTCAAATTATGCATGACAAAAATTATGTTTGTCATACATAATTGCATTTCCTTTTTTGGAGATTCAATGCAGGCGGTTTAATCCTGCTACCCGATGGTGGGGGAATGGCATTGATGGAAAACCGATGGAGATTGATTTGATTGCAGAATCTACCGACAAGCTTACCCTGTTGGCATGCGAAGTCAAATCGTCGGACAAAGAATTATACAACGAAACAAAACGATCACTTGATCGAAAATGCGCCAACCTTCCTTTTACAGATAACAGGTAAATTATTAAAGCCGTTTGTTTAAAAGAAAAGCCCACCCAAATTTCTCCTGAAACCATTGTGTTTCTTCCGGACGACATATTACAATCAATTGCGTGATGCAGAATATTTTTGGCATATTAATAAAATTTTTTGCACCTATTTAGACTGGACTCTTCTAATCTATTTGCGACAATATGTTTTGCGAGCCAGATAATTTAGATAATTGAAAAACCTCATCTGGCCATGAGTTCTGAGCTTTAAGGTTTTAAATCATCCCCAATTCTTTATCAGCGTCATCATCTGTAAAGATATCAACACAATGCCTTAAACTTTATTGGCTTAGCCGAATAATGATTAACCCTTGTATCCTTTCCTGATTAAAAATACATTTGATTAATAATTAAAGGCATGTTATGCTTTCCAATATCAGGATTCTGCTGCTCATTTTGTCGTTTGTTATTTTTAAATCCGGATTTGCAAATCCTGTCGATTTAAAAAAAGCAACATTGATTGCTTCAAATTTTTATGCTTCAAAAACAGCCCGGAATTCCGCACCAGACGATACTTCGATGGTAAAAAATTATCTTGTAAAAAAGGATGAAAAGTTTTTGCTTTTTTACATCTTTAATTTCCAGAGTGGTGGTTTTGTGGTTGTTTCGGCCGATGACAATTTTTATCCCATCCTGGCTTATGGGCTAAAAGGCTCGTTTGATGGTCTGAATTTCCCTTCAAATGTGGCAGACTGGTTGAAATGGTACGAAAGCCAGATGATTGCAGGTTTACAAAACCATTCGTTATGTTTTAATGAACCCGCAAAGGAATGGGCGCAACTTTTAACGATTGTCAATCCCGGGCCAAAAGACTGCACGGACGAGGGCGTACAGCCGCTGACAACAAGTACCTGGAGCCAGTTGAATTTTTATAATGAAATGTGCCCTGCCGACCCCGCTGGTATTGCCGGACATACCCCTGTAGGCTGTGTGGCTACTGCAATGGCCCAGATCATGTATTATTTCAGGTTTCCTGAAAAAGGAAATGGCTCCCACGCCTATACGCCATCTTATAATAATGGAGAATACGGACTTCAGCAAGCCGATTTTGGAAATACGACGTATCAATGGGACGGGATGGTGGATGCCTGTTTTGAATCAAACGTTGCAGTTGCTGAGCTTTGCTACCATAGTGGCGTTTCGGTTAATATGGACTATCAGCCCACTTCGGCAGGATCCGACACTGAGGATGTGCCCTTTGCGTTGACGGAATATTTCAATTATGCGCCTTCGGTTGAATATTTCAACCGGCAATCTTACGGCACCTTTGAAGCATGGCAAAGCCTACTTATCCAAAACCTGAACAACCGGCAACCTATGCTCTACCGGAGTAATGGCGGATGGTCCGGCCATGCTTATGTCTGCGACGGATACCAGGATTCGACACATTTTCATTTTAACTGGGGTTGGAACGGAAATTACAACGGCTATTTTTATATCAACGAACTTATTCCGGGAGGAATTAATTTAACTTCCGGACAAGGCGCTGTTGTTAATATTTACCCAGATACCACCAATTTTCAATACCCTGAATATTGCCACGATTTAAAAACTTTAACGTACAATTCAGGAACTTTTGAAGATGGAAGTGGCCCTGAAAATTATCAGGCATCAGCAAATTGTGCATGGCTTATTAAACCCGAAAGCCCCGAAATAACTAATATTACCCTCGAATTTGTGTGGCTGGAAACCGAGGACGAAAGCGACCTGATTTCGGTTTATGATGGGGAAAACCAAAACGCACCTCTGATTGGAACATTCAGCGGCAGCACAATCCCTGCAAAAATATTTTCATCGGGACCTGCGCTGTTTCTAACTTTTACACCAAACGAGCTAATCGAAAACCAGGGGTGGTTAGCCTCATTTTATGGCTTTACATTGCCATTTTGCAATGGGATTTTTGTTGCTGGTGGAGCGGAGGGAGAAATTGAAGATGGTAGCAAAATCCTGGACTATTCGAACAACGCCGATTGTGAATGGTTGATAGACCCCGTAATACCTGCCACCGATTCGATTGGACGGATTCATCTGAATTTCCATCTGTTTGATGTTGCCCCCGGCGATACACTTTTTATTTTTGATGGTGCCTCCTCAAACGCTCCATTGCTTGGAAAGTATTCCGGAACAAGTTTGCCACCAGATGTTGAGTCGTCTTCCGACAAGGTATTTCTTAACTTTAAAACCAACGCCGACACCGTTGCTGCTGGCTGGGACATCATTTACTGGCCAATCAACCCGGTTTATTGCCACGATACCACTTGGTTTTATGAAACAAATGGCACGATTGAAGATGGAAGCGTCGAAAAAAACTATCTCGAAAACACCGAATGTTTCTGGGGAATTCATGTTCAGGGAGCAAAAAATATTACCCTTGAATTTGTAAACGTGGATATGGAGGAAAACTATGATAATCTTAAAATTTTCGATTTTTACAATCCCGGGCCATATCTTGCAAGAATTACCGGTAACGAAATTCCTGAGCCTATCGTTGCAAATTCCGATAAGGTACTTCTGAAATTCTCAACTGATTTTGCAGATAATTTTGATGGCTGGAAATTAAATTATACGAGCACTCCTTCGGGCATTGACCAGCAAAACTTCCTTTCCGGAATCGAAGTAAAACCCAATCCCACAAAGGATTTTATCAAAATTTGCTGTCCTGATGAAACTGAAAGTGGTTCAACCTTTGTGCTTTCGGGCATCAGCGGAAAGGTGGTTCAAAAGGGAGTTTTAGCCCCTGAATGCACACCGGTTGATCTTACCATGTTTCCCTCAGGGATGTATTTGCTAAGGCTTCAATCAGGGACTGGTTTTTCGATCAAAAAAATTGTAAAATTCTAAAGGAGGCCAGATGAAAAGACAGCTTACAATCATTGTTTTGCTGGTGTTTATTCCCGTTGCCGGATTATTTTCACAGGAAAAACCCCCGGTTGCCGAAGACGATTATCTGAATGGTTTTTCGTTGAAAACCGATACTTTTTATGTTTGCCGCAACGACTTTGCCTGGCAGGGAAATCCTTTCAAAATCATTCAGGTTTTGCAATCTGTTCACAGTATTACAACCTTTAACGACAGCATTATCATTTATACGCCGGATGCATCTTTCCACGGAACCGACCTGATCAGGTACAGGATCAAAGATATCGAAAACGGCTTGATGTCCAGTTTTGCGATCGCGTTTATCCAGGTCGAAAACAGAGGAATCGAAATTCTGGATATCAACAATGTACATTGCAGGATCTATGCTGCCAATATTCAATTCTGGGATTTTAACTCAACACCCTATTTTGAAGTTCCTGCAAATTCGGGGATTATGTCGGTTTTTTCTATGTCGTTATGGATGGGTGGAATGGATGAACAAGGCAATGTCAGGGTAGCCACGGACAAATACAACTTTACAGGTTCTGACTATTTTCAGGGGCCGGTGATGGATAGCGTTTATTATTCGACCGATTATGATATCAAGTGGAACAGGGTTTGGAAACTCAATCAGACAGAAATTGATTTTCATCGGTTACATTGGAATGATCCGGATTATGTGCCCATAAAAAACATCGTCGAATGGCCTGGGAACGGCGATACAACACTGGGTCAGACATGGGAACTGGCGCCCTATTTTGATGTTGATGATGATGGAAGTTATGATGCGCTTCGGGGCGATTTCCCGCTCATCAAAGGCGATCAGGCAATTTTTTTCATTTATAACGATCACAGGGGGGCGCACCATAATTCGGGATCCGAAAAAATGGGAATCGAGGTTCATGCCTTGTTCTACGCTTTCGATCACCCGGACGATTCTGCGCTCTTTTCAACAGTTTTTGCTGATTATAAAGTTTTTAACCGGTCTGAAAACTTTTACAGCGATATTTACACAGCCGGATATCTTGATTATGACCTTGGTTTCGCTTTTGATGATTTTATCGGCTGCGATTCATTACTTGATGCAGTTTATGTTTACAACGGCTTCGAAATGGATGGTTCCGGTGTCGCAGGTGAATATGGTTTACACCCGCCTGCCCAGGGTTTGACCTGCCTGAATTTTGACATGAATGGCTTTATCAATTTCCAGTCCTACGCAGCTTCCCCTACATCCGACCCCTATTCACCAGCCGAATATTACAACTACATGAAAAACATCTGGCGCGATCTCACGCATTTAACCTATGGCGGAAACGGCTACGGCGGAGAGGTTGAAACAGATTTTGCCTTTTCGGGAAACCCTCATTCTGGTGAAGGGTGGACAGAACCTGGCGTTGGAAGCGAACCCGGCGACCGGAGAGGCATATTTTCGTCAGGACCATACAGTTTTAATCCCGGCGATATGCTCGAATTTGAGATTGCGCTGGTATTTGCAAGGGATTATCCGGGAAACAACCTGTCCAGTGTTGGATTATTGGAAGAGCGCATTGCCGATGTGAGGGAATTTTATGAACTTTCGGCAGGAACTTACGAACCTTTCCCACCGACATCTGGTGTAACAATTTATCCAAACCCTTTTAACGACTATGTGGAAGTTGAGTTTACGTTTCCCGGTAAAATGGCAGACTACGTTGTTTTTGACATTCATGGAAAAATTATGAAAAAAGGGCAACTTCATAAAAACGACATCAACAAAATTAATTTAACAAGCCTGAAAAAAGGGGTCTATTTTTTTACTTTCAAAACGGAGCGGTCATCAATGACCAAAAAAATTATCAGGTTGTGATTTGCTTTCAGATTGAAAAATTGATTCTTTCAAAACAGACTAAAAATCATTTTGGCCCACCAAATTCTGACAGATTTTTCTTAGCCTCATCACTAAAGCATTTAAAAGGAAAACCTTCCCTTTGTTTGCACCCTGATTTCGATCCCGTATTTTTAAACAAATCGCCAACTGTGGTCAAAATCCTACCGGTTATCAAATAAATCCGACTGGTTATCAATTCCCGCTTGACTTATCATATTTAATAGTTTACATTTGTTTCTTGAAATTCAAATTTTACAGCATAAAAGGAAATTAAAAACCACTCAAATAATTAATTGTATGAAAAGAATAGTTTACCTTACCATAATCCTGATTACCATCACTTTAACAGTAAATTCAGCACAAATGCCTCCCACGGGCTATGCTGCTGTAACAGTAAACGTAACCCTGAGTTGTCCAGCAGATAATACATCTGGCACAGTCATAATGCTGGACAACACTTACGAGGAAGACCCTTCCTACCAGATAACAATGGGTGCTGAAGGTACAGAAACCTTCCAGGAGGTATTGTATGGCAGCTACATGGTATCGGTGATAAAATTTGGCTACGAATCCTGGGGACAAGGGACTGTTACAATTGGGGGAGATATGACCATCAATGCGGGTTTGATAAAAAAACTAACAGCCCCATCAAACTTAAAGATAAATAACAAAAGTTTACTGGCAACCTGGAGCCCGCCTGTATATTCTGAAACGATCCTCGATGAAAACTGGTCAGGCGGAAGCCTGACCACCAATGGCTGGACTACTTCCGGTGGTACCAACTGGCAAATGAACCCGGGATTGGGTAATCCACAACCCGCAGTGATGTTCTTCTGGTCACCGCAGGCAACAAATTATAACGTATATCTTACGAGCAAGGAACTCACAGGGCTGCATTCCCCGGTGTTAAAACTGAATTTCGATATTTTCCTCGATAATTATGCAACAACAACCGAAAACACCATGGCTGTGGAACTGTGGGATGGTTCAATGTGGCATGTATTGAAAAATTACACCAACCAGGGGGGCAACATCCCCTGGACAACTGAATCATTAGATATTTCATCATATACAGACATGGCTTTCAAAATTCGCTTTCATGCTTCAGGTGGCGACAGCTATGATATCAACTACTGGAGCATTGATAACATCAGTGTGGTGGCAAGTTTATCCCGCATTGAACAGGACCTCTGTTTTTTTGGTTACAATTTCTTCCTGAACAACGTTTTGATCGGGACCACAACTGATACAGTCTTCACGATCCCATCTGCCCGGGTAGTTTATGGTCAGCACTTCACTGCATGTGTAGAAGCTGTTTATGGAAACGGCATCTCTAACAAATCCTGTCGCACCTTTATTTCGTACTTTCTGTGTCCGCCCAGACAATTTACCGTTACGGGAATTTATGATGCAACCTTATTGACCTGGCAGGAACCTCTGTGTAATTCAGGGGAAATTAAATGTTACGAATACGACGATGGTACAATGGAAAAAGGAGAAGCCTTCATTCCTGGTATTGTATGCTGGTTAGGCAATAAAATGCCCGTGCCGGTAGCAGACAATGGTACAATAACCTCCTTCAAGATGATGTGGTGGAACAATGCATCTGCTACCAACCAGAACTTCCGGATTGATGTATTCAGCATGGCAGGTGTTCTGCTCGGTTCATCACAGATCTTCAATCCTCCGATCCCTGCACCAGTAGGATATTGGTCTTTCTTTTTACAATTGGAGCATATTATCCCATTTACAGGACCATTCTATTGTATGGTAAAATGGAATAACTTTACCGGCGATACCCAATGGCTGGGGTATGACCAGAATGGCCCAAATGCATCACAGAATCTTTCTTATGCTTATGATGGTACCACATGGACACCATGGCCGGCTTACGCTGGAGTTTCTCCCGGCGTTTTCTGCCTGCAGGCTTGCGGAATCATTGATGGCGCCAATGTAGCAATTGGACCTCAGGGTATTATCCCTGATGTATCAGCAACCCAGACCATGGTTATTGCTAATCCAGCTATCGTATCACAAAGCCTTGAAAGTGAACTTGCACCAATAGCCAATCCTGGCGTGGAACTATATGCTCCATTGGCAACAGGCCTTTTGGAATACCGCATTTACCGTTCGCAAGGTGGAACTGGTGGCCCATGGGCATTTATTGGGGTAGTAATTCCTGGTACATATCCGCCTTGGGAAAATCCCATTTACTATGACTATAATCTTGAACCAGGCAAATGGTGCTATAGGGTAGAAGCATTTTATAATCTTTTAGAATTTGGTTTCCCGGGACAGTTTGATTCATCTTTACCGGAAGGCCCGCAATGTGTAACATTGAACTATGATCAGATGCCATTCTGCGAAGATTGGGATTGGGGAAGTTTTACAGTGAATAACTGGTCCTTTGGAACAACCGGACAAGGCAACTGGATCTACAATACGGGAGTAGGAAATCCGGCTCCGGGAGTCGATTTCTCCTGGGCGCCGATAAGTACCAATTACAGTTATAGTCTGGAGAGTCCGGCCATTGATGCGAGTCAATGGACATGCGCCACCATCTGGCTTGATTTTGACTATAAATTAGTTGACCGTAATATGACCTCTAACGAAAAATTGGCAATAGAGGTGTATTACAACAATACCTGGCACCAGGCTGACGAACTTGTAAATAATGGTAACCTTGACTGGACAAGTAAACACTACGACATCAGCGCTGTACAAGGCCTTCCTTATAAGTTCCGTTTCAGAGCCAATGGCGTGAATTCTGCAGATATACTTCACTGGTATGTGGATAACATCTGTACCTATTCAGAATGTCACCCACCAACAGCGCTGGCAGTCACCCAGAGCGGCCTTTACACAACACTCTCCTGGACTGCGCCAGGATGTTTAAACTCAGGCTCTTTATCAGGTCATAATGTGTTTCGTGGTGAATTAATAGATAATAGTTTTTGGAGTCCGTTTGTCAAAATTAATGTTGAAACAGTAACCGGGACAAATTATACTGATGCGCATCCCCCAACTACACCACCAGGAACTGTCTTTCGTTACTATATAACCGATATTTTCAACTACACGGGTAACAATACTGTCCTTTGTGAACCATCATCTGATACAATTGGCGTTTATTTTCCTTTCCCAGGAGATCAGGTCGTCATAACCACAGCGCCTTCTTCAGTAACCGCGTCTTCTGCAATTTCAGGCGGACATATCCGCTGGGGAGTTTTGGCGGTCTTAACAAGGGGTGTCTGCTGGGGTACATCGCTAAACCCGACCATAGACGGCAACCACACTACGGTTGGATTAGAGGGCAACCGTTTCATCAGCACCATTACAGGACTTTCAGCCGATTCGCTCTATCATGTAAGGGCATACGCCACAGTTATTGATGACACTGTTTATGGAAATGATGTCCCTTTTACAGCATGTCCCATCTATACCCTTCCATATAGTGAAGAATTTTCAACAGCTTCAATGCCCGGTTGTTGGTACCAGGTTGCTGACTATCCCTGGTGTGCACGTTGGTACTTCGGGGGAAATGGACATGCCATTATTGCTGGTTGGCCTGATCTGTATTACGCTGACCTGATTTCTCCACTTTTGAATTTATCAGGATTTTCGTCAGTTCTATTAAATTTCAATCATTACTTTAAGAAAATAAATAGTATGAGCGCTACAATATCATATAGTATTGATAATGGCGCTACGTGGACAGCCATTCAAACCTTCGACACAACTACCACAAACCCGGCAACATTTTCGCAATACATCCCTGCTGTAGATGGACAAAACCAGGTCAGGTTTAAATGGAGTTTCGGCAAAACCAAAACCAACTATTATGGAGGGACAGGAGAACTGTGGGAAATCCATGACCTGCTGATAACAGGAGATGTTGCAACCATTTCAACAACCCAGCCTTCTTCCATTACAACTACTTCTGCAACTTCAGGAGGGAACATCCTTTCAGACGGGGGTTCAATCATTACAGCCAGGGGCATATGTTGGGGACTTACGATACTCCCCACCGTGGCCGGCAACCACACAACCGATGGTTCCGGTACCGGTTCATTCACCAGCAGCATTACCGGCCTTACAGCCGGAACATATTATCATGTGAGAGCTTATGCCACCAACAGCAACGGAACCGTTTATGGAAACGATATATGTTTTGCAGCGGCTTGCCCATCCTATATTCTGCCCTATTATGAAGGATTTGCCACGGCCTCCTTACCCAATTGCTGGACACAGGTTGAGCACGAAATTAACTATACGCCAGGATGGGAATTCGGCGTATTTACAGGTTCAGGCACCTTCCCTGCCCTTACAGGAAATTATGCATTTTTTATAAGTGACTTTTTTAGAGACAAATCCGATTTGGTTTCAACTCTTTTTGATTTATCAGGGTATTCGGATGTTATAATAGGGTTCAATCATTATTTCGAAACTTTAGGAGCAGGAGGAGCAGGATATTTATCATATAGCGTCAATGATGGAGCAACATGGGTCATCATACAAACCTTCAGTTCAACTACTCCAAACCCCGAAATTTTTTCCGTATCCGTTCCTGCCGTAGCAGGACATAACCAGGTCAGATTCAAATGGAATGGTAGCGGAATTATTGATTTGTGGGCTATTGATGATATCAATATTACCGGTGTAATTGCAATTCCTGTCCTTTCTACAACTATACCTGCCTCCATCACAACATCTGCCGCTGTTTCAGGAGGAAATATTTCTTCAGGCGGAGGCGGTTCCGTTAGTGGCCGCGGCGTTTGCTGGGGAACTTCGGTCAACCCGGTTATTTCAGGAAACCATACAAATGATGGTTCGGGCATCGGCGTTTTTACCAGCAACATTACAGGACTTTCACCCGGTACAGCCTATCATGTGCGCGCTTATGCCACAAACAGTACCGGAACATATTATGGAAACGACATTTCCTTTTCAACGCCATGTGTCATTGCTTCCCTGCCGTTTAATGAAGGATTTGCAACAACTTCCCAACCCAATTGCTGGTCGCAGGTTGATAACTGGGGTGAAGGGCAGGTGTGGCAATTCGGGGTGATAACGGGATATGGAGCGAATAATCCTGTCCTCACCGGGAATTATGCCTTTTTGAACAGCGACGGATACGGTCAGGATTACACTCAGGATGCCGACCTGATATCCCCAATGATGGACTTAACCGGTTATGTGACTGTTAACCTGAGTTTCAAACATTTTTACCGAAGTCTTTCCACATCGGCTGCAACCTTATTTTATAGTGTCAATAACGGAGCAAGCTGGAACATCATTCATACCTTTACTGCCACCACTGCTAACCCTGAAACATTTTCCCAGTCCATCCCTGCCCTGGCGGGACAAAGTCAGGTTAAATTCAAATGGAATTATTCCGGGTCATTTGCATGGTACTGGGCAATTGACGATATCCAGGTAACCGGGGTTGGCGCTGCAATACTCACAACCACGGTGCCTTCTTCCATCACAACCACAACGGCAGTTTCAGGAGGAAATATTATTTATACTGGCGGTCCACCGATCACTGCCCGTGGCGTTTGCTGGAGTATTTGGCCGGAACCGGGTATTTCAGGCAGCCATACCACGGATGGTTCAGGGACTGGTACTTTCACCAGCAGCATAACCGGACTGGATGCAAACACAAATTATCATGTAAGGGCTTACGCCACAACCAGTAGCGGTACTTACTACGGAAACGATATCCTTTTTACAACGGTAATGACAAGTCAGTTGCTCTCAATTCCCAATGGCTGGAGTGGCATTTCGAGCCATATCATTCCGGCCAATCCTGCCGTTGAAGCCATATACAATCCGATTCTCGGCAATCTGGCGATCACCTATAACATGACTGGAATTTATTATCCTGAAATTCCCATAAATACCATTGGGAACTGGGACAACAACAGCGGTTATATCATAAAACTAACCGAAGCTTCGGGATTACCAATCTGGGGAAGTGAAGTGGTCAACAAAACGGTTAACCTCAACCAGGGCTGGAACCTGATCCCGGTGCTCAGTCAGCAGGATTATAATATCGTAAGTTTGTTTGCGGGAGTTCCCGGCTTTGCCATTGCAAAAGAAGTTGCCGGTTCGGGGGTTTACTGGAAGATTTACGGGATCAATTCGATTGGAGCAGTGCAACCCGGAAAAGCCTATTATGTCCGGATGAATACCGCCGGAAGCATTGATTACTCAATACCTTCAGATAATTCTTCTTCAGGTAAACCGGTAGAAATTCCGGCATTATCAACGCCGTGGAATACAGTTGTCAATACGCCTGCATCGCACCTGGTTGCCTTTAATCTCCAAAACAGAACTTTCCAAACGGGTGATATTGTTGGTGGATTTACGCAGGAAGGATGGTGTGCAGGAGTAGTTGAAATAACTGATCCTTCGTTGCCTTTTGCACTTAACCTGAATGGTGATGATGCTTATTCCTCAGAAAAGGACGGTTTTGAAACCGGTGAAGTCCTCAACTATCAATTATACCGTCCTTCGACAGGGGAAACATTCAACCTGGAAGTAGCCTACAATACCGAAATGAATCCCGGATATTTCGAAAACAATGGTTTATCCGAGGTTACTTCGGTGAAAATATCGGCTACAGGAATTTCCAATCTGGATAGCGATAATTTGAAAGTCTATCCGAATCCTGCTAAAGAAATTCTTATCATCGAATCTGCCTCCACCATCAAAGCAGTTGAAATGATGAATTTTACCGGGCAGACGGTTTATTCGAATACGATGATTGACAGCAAAATGCTACAGGTAAATGTTTCAGCGTTTGCCGGTGGTGTTTATTTTGTGAAGATTACCACGGATGAAGGAATTCGTACGGTGAAGATTACAGTAACTAAATAATTTTTCAAGTAGTCACCCTGTGAATTAATCTCCGGTTTTATAATTTTCACGGGGTGACTTTTTTGAAAAACCGCCAACTATCGGAAAAAACCCGCTGGTTATGGGTGAAATCCGACTGGTTATCAATTCCCGCTTGACTTATCATATTGAATAGTTTACATTTGTTTCATGAAATACAAATTTTACAGCATAAATGGAAAATAGGAATCACTCAAATAATTAATTGTATGAAAAGAATAGTTTACCTTACCATAATCCTGATTACCATCATTTTAACAGGAAATTCAGCGCCAATACCTCCCACAGGCTATGCTGCTGTGACAGTCAACGTGACCCTGAGTTGTTCAGGGGATAACACGAGTGGCACGATCATTATGCTCGATAACACGTACGAGGAAGATCCTTCCTACCAGGTCACAATGGATGCGCAAGGTACAGTAACCTTCCAGGAGGTATTGTACGGCAACTACACAATTACAGTGATTAAGTTTGGCTACGAATCCTGGGGCCAGGGGCCAGTTACAATTGGGGGAGATATGACCATCAATGCGGGTTTGATAAAAAAACTATCCGCTCCATCAAACTTACAGATTAATGACAAAAGTTTACTGGCAACCTGGAGCCCGCCTTTATATTCTGAAACGATCTTTACTGAAAACTGGTCTGGCGGAAGTCTGACCACCAATGGCTGGACTACTTCGGGTGGAACCAACTGGCAGATGAACCAGGGGTCAGGTAATCCTGAACCCTCCGTGATATTCTTCTGGTCGCCGCAGGCAACAAATTATAACGTTTATCTTACGAGCAAGGAACTCGCAGGGCTGCATTCCCCGGTGTTAAAACTGAACTTCGATATTTTCCTCGATAATTATGCAACCACAACCGAAAACACCATGGCTGTGGAACTGTGGGATGGTTCAATGTGGCATGTACTGAAAAATTACTCCAACCAGGGAGGCAACATCCCATGGACAACCGAATCACTTGATATTTCATCATATACAGACATGACATTCAAAATTCGCTTTCATGCTTCAGGTGGCGACAGCTTTGATATCAACTACTGGAGCATTGATAACATCAGTGTGGTGGCCAGTGAAGCAACCATTTATCAGGATCCCTGCCTTTCCAACTACCTCTTTTATCTCGATAATAATGTGATCCAGATTACTACGGATACCGCCTTCCTGATTCCGAACGACCTGGTTGCTTATGGACTGACTTTTACATGTTGTGTCCAGGCTATGTATGAAAGTGGAAATTCAGGCAGTTACTGCCAGCCATTTGTTTCGCACTTTCTGTGCCCTCCAACCCAACTTACAGCTACAGCTATCGGGGATGCGGAATACCTGACCTGGCAAAAACCCCAGTGCAGCGATTCTCCTTTGGGATTGATCGGATACGAAATATTCCGTTCCCAGGGCGGACCCGCTGGCCCATGGAATTTGATCAAACAACTGATCAACTACCCGGATTCTCTTTCATGGTATGATTATAATCTCGCTGCAGGCAAATATTGTTACAAGGTAACAGCATATTATGATCTATCGTTCTTTATTGGAGCTGCGGGGCCGCTTGATTCATCCCTGCCTGAAGGCCCGCAATGTGATACATTGAGCTGTGGCAATCAGACGCTATTCTGCGAACATTGGTCCGGAGGAAGTTTTGCCTTCAATAACTGGACATTTGGAGCAACCGGACAAGGCAACTGGATCTACAATACAGGAGTAGGAAATCCGGCACCGGGAGCCGATTTCTCCTGGGCGCCAATAAGTACCAACTACAGTTATAGTATGGAGAGTCCGGCCATTGATGCGAGTCAATGGACATGCGCCACCATCTGGCTTGATTTTGACTATAAACTGGTTGACCGTAATATGACCTCGAACGAAAAAATGACGATAGAGGTGTATTACAACAATACCTGGCACCAGGTTGACGAACTTGTGAACGGCGGAAACGTTGACTGGACAAGTAAACACTACGACATCAGTGCTGTACAGGGCCTTTCTTATAAGTTCCGTTTCAGGGCCAATGGCGCGAATTCTGGAAATATATTTCACTGGTATGTGGATAACATCTATATTTATGGAGTTTGCCTACCACCGACCTCAGTTGATTATTCATTGCATGGCTGTTATTGTACATTAACCTGGTTGCCACCTTCATGTGGCAATCCTGCAGCCAGCGGCCTGGTTGGATATAATGTATATCGATCCGAGAGTCTTCCCAATCCGGCTAAATCTACATTTGGTCCATTTGTCAAAATGAATGCAGAAGTTATTACAGGCACATCCTATGTTGATACAAATTTTCCCGGGGCCGAACAAAACGAAATATATTTTGATTTCAAATATTTTGTAACCGGTGTATTCAACAGCAACTTTAGCAATACCTTCCTTTGCGAATCTTCCTCAGATACGATACATGGGTCTTTCCCGGCTATTGGTGAGCCAACTGTAATAACCGTGGCTCCCCTTTACATTACAAAAACAACAGCTATTCCAAGAGGACACAAATTTTATTCGCACTCCGACATCATTGGCGTAACATATGGTTTGTCGCCGAACCCAACCATTGAAAGCAATAGTACTGCAATATTATTTGGATTTGGTTTGAAGGATTTATTTGGATTCATGACCGGTCTTTCTTCCGGGACAACCTATCATGTAAGAGCCTATGCTACCCGGCCCGATATTGTCACAACCTACGGAAACGATATTACATTCACCACCTTATGCCCTTTCAGTTACTCACTCCCATTCATTGAAGAATTTCCATCAAGTTCTCTGCCCAATTGCTGGTCACAGAACGACATCCATGGCAACGGGCAGATATGGCAATTCGGTGCGATTGCAGGAAATGACACCCCCCCAGCGCTCACGGGAAATTATGCATATTTAAACAGTGAAGGATATGGAAACGGGAACATACAAAATACCGACCTGGTTTCACCTCTTTTTGATTTATCCCATTATTCAAATGTTGTCCTTGAATTCAAACATTTTTTCAATGCTTATTCAGGGTCAGTAGGAACCTTGTCTTATAGCATCGACAATGGGACGACCTGGACAACCATTCAAAGCTTTACCGAAACTACCACAAATCCAGCTATCTTTTCACAATCAATCGCTGCTGTGGCAGGTCAGAACCTGGTAAAATTCAAATGGAATTATACCGGATCATGGGGATATTTCTGGGCCATTGATGATATCCAGGTAACAGGAGTTTCTACGATCCTTACTACCCTGGAACCTTCTTCTGTGACGCTTACTTCGGCCGTTTCAGGAGGGAACATTACCTTTGACGGTGGTTCGCCAGTTACATCCCGCGGGGTATGTTGGGGTGTATCGGAGAATCCGACCGTTGCCGGAAACCATACCACCGATGGTGCCGGTACCGGCGTATTCAGCAGCAACATCACCAGTTTGACAGCCGGCACAATCTATCATATAAGATCATATGCCACAAACAGTTACGGCACTTCGTATGGGAACGATCTTCTTTGCTCAACGGTTTGTCCGGAAAGCTTTTCCCCTCCATTGTACGAAGGGTTTTCAGCACTTTCCACACCCAATTGCTGGACACAGATCGATCACCTTTACAATGTACCGTCGACTTGGCAATTCGGACAGATAACAGTATATGGATCAGATAATCCATTACTTTCAGGTAATTACGCCTTTATTGGCGGTGCGATATATGGGAATAACCATTTAGATGCTGATCTTATTTCACCCCTTCTTGATCTATCCGGTTTCTCAGATGTAACATTGGGATTCGACCACTATTTCCCAAGTAATCCGGGTGGGACAGTCCCGAACACTGGCACCTTGTCTTATAGCACAGATAACGGATCTACCTGGAGTGTCATTCAGACTTTTCTGACAGATACAACGAACCCTGCTGTATTTTCACTGTCAATTCCGGAGGTTGGAGGTTGGAGCCAGGTGAAATTCAAATGGAATTATTCAAATTTTTACAGTTGGAGTTGCTGGGCAATTGATGACATCCGGATAACAGGTGTTGTTTTAAACCCATTTCTTAAGACAACTGCACCTTCTTACATCACAAGACATACAGCAGTTTCAGGGGGAAATATTACCAACGACGGGGGTGCACCTATTACAGTCCGCGGGGCATGCTGGGGTGTATCGGTGAATCCGGATATTACAGGCGACCATACAAATGACGGCTCCGGTACAGGTCAGTTTACAAGTAGCATAACCGGTATTTTAACAGGTAAAACCTATCATGTGAGGGCTTATGGAATAAATAGTTCAGGTATAATGTATGGAAACGACATTGTTTTCACCACGGAATCGCCCCTTCCTCCAACCCTAATCACCTCAACACCATACTCAGTCAAGGACGTTACGGCCATCTCTGGGGGGGACATTACCTCCGATGGTGGTGCACCCATAACGGCACGCGGCGTTTGCTGGCAAGCTTGGGGAACTCCGACAATTTCAGATAGCCATTCGGATGATGGTCCCGGTACCGGGACTTTCCCGAGTGCGCTCACAGGTTTGAAGTACGGTACCACGTATTATGTAAGGGCCTATGCAACAAACAGTGCTGGAACATCTTATGGAAACGAGCTGTACCTTACAACAGCATGTGAAACTGTCACCTTGCCGTTTAATGAAGGGTTCGACGCTTGGGCTCCGAATGGACATTTTCTCGATTGCTGGTATCAGAATGACAATTGGGGTACCGGAGGAATTTGGGATTTCAAATTTTTGTATGAACCTTACGGAGAACCTGCTCTCACCGGAGATTATGCCGTTATTAGTGCATTGCACTCAAACAATCCACAAAATACGGACTTGGTTTCACCTCTTTTTGATTTATCGGATTATTCGGCAATTGTGCTGAGTTTCAACCATCATTTCAGAGCTTATCCAGGATCATCAGGTTCCGTTGCATATAGCATCAATAACGGATCAACATGGATAACGTTGCAAACCTTCAGTTTAACAACAGGAAATCCGGAAACTTTTTCACAATCCATCCCTTCTCTGGCTGGTCAAAACCAGGTCAGGTTCAAATGGAATTATACCAGCTCCGGTGTAGGATGGTACTGGGCTGTAGACGATATCCAAATACAAGGCGTTACTGCCGAAATATCATTATCAACCTTAACACCTTATCCGGTCAACTGGTCATCGGCGGTTTCAGGAGGGAATCTTACCTCTGGGGGAAATGTGTCTATCACATCAAGAGGTGTATGTTGGGATGTTGTAATAAACCCGTTTGCTGACCACGGTAACCGTACTATCGATGGATCCGGAGGGGGCTCATTCGTCAGTAATATTACGGGCCTGGCAGGCAATACAACCTATCACGCAAGAGCTTATGTAACAAACGGTGGAGGCACATGGTATGGAACCGATATTTCGTTTACCACTTCACCTCCTATTCCTCCAACTCTTACAACCGAGGATCTTTCTTACATAACCCGAACCATGGCTCTTACAGGAGGAACCATCACTGCTGATGGAGGTGCGTCAGTGACTGCCCGCGGTGTATGTTGGGACCTGTCAGCGAATCCGGATATTACTGTATCACACACCATTGATGTTTGTGATGGCAGCAATATGTTTGAGAGCCGTATCTCTGACCTTACACCTGCAACAACTTACCATGTAAGGGCTTATGCTACAAATAGTTCTGGCACATCTTATGGTGACGACATTCCATTTAGTACTGAATGTCCAGTCTATTCTCTGCCATTTAATGAAGGTTTTGCAACATCTTCCCAACCCAGTTGCTGGTCGCAGATGGATAACTGGGGAGAAGGGCAGGTGTGGCAATTTGGGGCGATCACAGGATATGGAGCGAATAATCCTGTCCTCACCGGGAATTATGCCTTTTTGAACAGCGATGCATATGGTCAGGACTATACTCAGGATGCTGACCTGATATCCCCAATGATGGACTTGACCGGTTATGTGACTGTTAATTTGAGTTTCAAACATTTTTACCGGAGTCTTTCCACATCGGCTGCAATATTGTCTTACAGTGTCAATAACGGAGTAAGCTGGAACATCATTCATACCTTTACTGCCACCACTGCTAACCCTGAAACATTTTCCCAGTCCATCCCTGCTGCGGCAGGACAAAGTCAGGTTAAGTTCAAATGGAATTATTCCGGTTCATTTGCCTGGTATTGGGCTGTTGATGATATCCAGGTTACAGGGATCGGTCCTGCACTCCTTTCAACCGCCACGCCTTCTTCTATCACCACCACTACAGCGGTTTCAGGAGGAAACGTAACTTCAGATGGCGGAGCCCCTGTTACGGCTCGCGGTGTTTGCTGGAGCATCTGGCCCAACCCGGAGGTTACGGCTACCGGCAGCCACACTACCGACGGTTCTGGTACAGGTTCTTTCACCAGCAACATTTCTGGTCTGGATGCCAATACTAACTATCATGTAAGGGCTTACGCCACAACCAGTAACGGTACTTTTTACGGAAACGACATTCTTTTTACTACTGTAAAGTCAAGTCAGCAACTTTCCATTCCTAATGGCTGGAGCGGCATTTCGAGCCATATCATTCCGGCCAATCCTGATGTTGAAGCCATTTTCTCTCCGGTTCTCAGCAAACTTATTATTACTTACAATATGACAGGTATGTATTATCCCTCCATTCCGGTAAATACCATCGGAAACTGGGATAATAACAGTGGTTATATCATAAAACTAACCGAAGCTTCGGGATTACCAATATGGGGAAGTGAAGTGGTGAACAAAACGGTTAATCTCAACCAGGGTTGGAACCTGATCCCGGTGCTCAGTCAGCAGGATTATAATATCGTAAGTTTGTTTGCGGGAGTTCCCGGCTTTGCCATTGCAAAAGAAGTTGCCGGTTCGGGTGTTTACTGGAAGATTTACGGGATCAATTCGATTGGAGCTGTGCAACCTGGAAAGGCCTACTATGTAAGGATGAATACTGCCGGAAGCATTGATTATTCACTGCCTGCCGATAATTCTTCTTCAGGTAAACCCGTAGAAATTCCGGCATTATCAACGCCCTGGAATGCGGTAATGAATACGCCGGCATCGCACCTGGTGGCCTTTAATATTCAAAACGGCACTTTCCAAACAATGGATATCATCGGTGGATTTACGCAGGAAAGCTGGTGTGCAGGAGTAGTTGAAATCACAGATCCATCGGTACCTTTTGCCCTCAATCTGAATGGTGACGATGCTTATTCTTCAGAAAAAGATGGTTTTGAAACCGGTGAAGTCCTCAACTATCAATTATACCGTCCTTCGACAGGTGAAACATTCAACCTGGAAGTAACCTACAACCCAGAAATGAATCCCGGAAATTTCGAAAACAACGGTTTATCCGAAGTTAATACCGTAAAAATGTCGGCGACCGGCATTTCAAATCCGGTTGGTGATGATTTGAAAATTTATCCGAATCCTGCTAAAGAAATACTTATCATCGAATCTGCCTCCACCATCAAAGCAGTTGAAATGATGAATTTTACCGGGCAGACGGTTTATACCAACACTTCGGTTGACAGCCAAACGCTGCAGGTGGATGTTTCAGACTTTGCAGGTGGTGTTTATTGTGTGAAGATAATGACTGATAATGGAATTCGTACGGTGAAGGTTGCGGTGAATAAATAGCCCTTTAATGAGTCACCCTATGAGTAAAACTCCGGTTTTATTAAATTCACCTGGTGACTTTTTAGCCACTGAATATTCATTGACATGGCCACTGAAAGAATAACTTGCCAGAGAATTCCTAAAAGGTTAAGGCTGAGCCTGCCGATGGCCTGAAGGCAGGGTTAAGGTTGAGCAGGAAATACTTAACCCTGCCCGCCCGCCTGACATCCTGCCTGGCTGCGTCAGTCAGACTGGTCGGTCAGGCAGGCAGGCTCAATCTTAACCTCAACCTCAAACTAAGTTACCCAGGAGACTTCATTTTTGTGTCTTTCATAAAATTCTATTTTACCCCAAATTGTCAACTATTGCCAAAACACTGCCAATTAACAAGATTTAACTACCAACTGTTGGTTTAAAATTGACTTTCCTTTCGTTAAGAAGTACATTTGACACATTAATATATGAAAATATTTATATAATATTAATTCATTTTACCTATCAATCATCATGAAAAAAGTAATTTACACAGTTTTCGTTTTGGTATTTCTAACATTAGCAAATGTTTTCGGGCAAAGGCCGGTTATCGAAGATACCTTTGATTTGGGAAATGGTGGCAAGCTAGATTTCCCTGACAATTTCAATGTTGGAAACCTGATACAAGGCAGCGATACAACCCGGTCATTGAGTAATCCGGATGAATTTATTACTCAACAGAAAAGTGCCGGTTTATCAGGGGCTGACCCGGAATCAGGATACCTCCTTCCTGGAACAAACTCAGTTAACCTGATGGCAAATTTAAGTGTTGATGAAGAACAAAAAAACCAGGAAAAATCTGCTGGATCAACAACAAATCAGCAAGTAGTTGTTGCTCCACAAGGCTGGAGCGGACTATCAAGCTACCTTATTCCCGACAACCCGAATATTGAAAACCTGTTTCTTCCGGCACAGAATCAATTGATAATTCTTTACAATCAGCAAGGCATTTATTATCCTTCACAACAGATTAATACGCTGGTAAACTGGAACTCACAGTCGGGATACATTGCCAAATTTAGCCAGGCAACCAATGTTGAATTTTCAGGACAACCCATTCAGAACAGAACACTCAGTCTTAGTGCCGGCTGGAACCTGATACCGGTCTTATCAAGCTGTCCGGTAAATATTGAAACGCTATTTGCAAATGCTGGTGTGGCTGTTATTAAAGAAGTGGCTGGATGGAAACTTTACTGGCCGGGAATGGGAATCCACACCCTGAATGAATTTTTACCCGGAAACGCCTATTATGTATTGATGAATAGCTCTGCAAATATCAGTTTTCCTGATTGTGGCACCCCAGCCTGGCAATGCGGGGAAGCATTGGTTGATACACGGGACGGACAAAGTTACACTACTGTTCAGATTGGTAGCCAGTGCTGGATGGCCGAAAACCTGAATATCGGCACTAAAATACCAGGTACAACTGAAATGGAAAACAACAGCATACTCGAAAAGTATTGCTTTAATAATAGCGAATCCAACTGCGATGTTTACGGTGGCCTTTACAAGTGGGATGAAATGATGCAATATAGTATTACACCAGGAGTGCAAGGTTTATGTCCGGCTGGCTGGCATTTACCCGCAGATGCCGAATGGACGATGCTAACTGAATTTCTGGGACCCACGAATATTGTTGGAGGTAAAATGAAAGCAACGGGCACCATTGAAGCCGGCACCGGTTTGTGGTATGCTCCAAATGGTGGCGCCACAAATTCGAGTGGTTTTACTGCCCTTCCGGCCGGTTATCGCAACAACGACGGGACTTTCTACGCACAAGGCAGCTACACACTTTTATGGTCTTCTACCGAGAGCCAGGATATTGCCGCCTGGTCACGGGGCTTGTACAACGACGGCCCCCCGGTTTATTCCGGTGGTTACTACAAGTACTTAGGTTTTAGTGTCCGTTGCGTAAATGATACACCAATGCCGGTATGGAGTTGCGGCCAGCCTCTCCCTGATACCCGCGATGGTAAAACTTACAGCACGGTTCAGATCGGAACCCAATGCTGGATGTCCGAAAACCTGAGTATAGGCACGATGATTCCCGGCACTACCCTAATGGCAAATAACAGTATTATTGAAAAATACTGTTATGACAATAACACAGCCTATTGTGATGTTTATGGAGGATTGTATCAATGGAATGAAATGATGCAATATCCCAATACTCCCGGAGTACAAGGCTTATGCCCTGCAAACTGGCATTTACCAACTGATGCCGAGTGGACTGATCTGACAACTTTTCTTGGTGGACAAAGTGTTGCCGGCGCAAATATGAAAGAAGTCGGAACCACACATTGGACTTCGCCCAATACCGGGGCAAACAACAGTAGCGGATTTACAGGTCTTCCGGGCGGTAACCGCCTCACCGATGGGGCATTCGGCTATATAGGCACCAACGGCAGCTTCTGGAGTTCTACTGCGGACTCGGTAGGTTATGCCTGGTTTCGCGACCTTTACTATGACGGCCCTTACGCAAGTCGTGGATCCGTCGCTAAGGGTTACGGTTTTTCGGTGCGTTGCGTTCAAGGCGAATATATTAACCA
>CAJATL010000266.1 GCA_903944895.1 uncultured Bacteroidota bacterium | reverse complement strand
AATTGTGGTATCATCACCAGCATCAGCAATTGGCAGTAACTGGATAGTAAGCGTCATACATGCTTCATCAGAAGTTGTACATGGGCTTTCTGGTTCTGCTGTCATACAAAGTTCAACTGAACCTGCAGCGATATCGCCAGCACTTGGATTGTAGGTAGCTATGATTATTGCAGGATCAGTAAATGTTCCTGTTCCATCAGTAGTAGTCCAGGTCACAGTACTATAATTTTCGGCAGTAGCATCTGATAAAGTATAACTTGCATCTTCACAAACTGTATCGTCATCACCAGCATCAGCAATTGGCAATAACCGGAAGTAAAGAATCATATCGTCAGTATCTTCTGAAGAACATGGAGTGATAGCTTCGGCGGTTAATGTAAGTGTTACTGAACCAAGCAAGATATCAGCAGCACTTGGTGTGTAAGTTGCCCCAAGGATAGCATCATCATCAAAGGTACCAGTACCATCAATTGTTGACCATGAAACCGAACTTTCGTTTTCGGCGGTTGCATTTGACAAAGTATAGCTTCCGTCTTCACAAATTGTTGCATTATCACCAGCAACAGCAATTGGCAATAGCTGGATGGCAAGTGTCATACAATCTTCATCAGATGTAGTACATGGATCCTCCGGTTCTGCAGTGAGACAGAGTTCAACCGAACCAGCTAAAATATCATCAGCACTTGGCGTGTAAGTAGGATTGAGGTCTGTTTCATCATCAAATGTTCCTGTTCCATCAGTAGTAGTCCAGGTCACAGTACCATAATTTTCGGCAGTTGCATCTGATAAGGTATAACTTGCATCTTCACAAACTGTATCGTCGTCACCAGCATCTGCAATTGGCTGTAACTGAATCGTAAGTGTCATACACTCTTCATCAGAAACAGTACAAGGACTCAGTGGTTCCGCTGTCATGCAAAGTTCAATCGAGCCATCAATGATATCATTGGCTCCAGGAACGTAAGTTGGATTGACAACTACAGCAGATTTACATTTACAATCGGTAAAAGTTCCATCCCCATCAGTCGTCCAGGAAACTGTAGTATAATTTTCGGCAGTTGCATCGGATAAAGTATAGGTATCTCCTTCGCAAATTGTAGCATCTTCACCTGCATCAGCAACTGGTAATAACTGGATGGTGAGTGTCATACAATCAGTCGAATCAACCGTACATGGATCAATTGCCGCTGCGGTCAGGCAAAGTTCAACTGAACCAGTAGTAATATCAGTAGCTCCGGGGGTGTAAGTTGGCTGAAGTGCAGTGTTATCATCAAATGATCCATCTCCACCTGTCCATGATAAGGCATTATAATTAGATGCAGAGGCACCCGACAGCGTATGAGAACCGTCTTCACAAATCGTAGCGTCAGCACCGGCATTAGCTGTAGGAGGAGCCTGGAAGCAAAGTTTGAGTGAATCAGTAACCGTAATAGTACATGGGTTGATTGGCGATGCCAAAACATAAAGCATGATACAGCCCTGAATATAATCAAGCGTTGGAGAAGGATTATAGGTTGGATTTTCTAAAATATCGCTATCAAATAAACCTCCACCCATAACAGTGTACCATTGTACTGATGACTTGTCAGTGTAAGTAACATCAGTAAATGTGTAACTTTCTTCATAGCAGATTGAAGCTGAGTCGGCAGCAATATCAACCGTTGGATTCTTTTGAATGGTCAGTAAGAGACTATCCAAAGCAGCAGTTGTACATGGTGAAATTGGCTGAGCTGTCAGTAATAAATAAACTGAGCCTGTTGAATTATCTGTTGCTCCAGTTGTGTATGTTGGCGTTAGAATATCGTCATCGTCAAAAGTACCATCGCCACCAGACCATACAAAAGTTGAATAATTTGCTGCGGATGCTCCAGAAACAGTATGTGTATCATCTTCGCAAACAGTTGCGTCGGCGCCTGCTTCGGCTGTTGGTAACAATTGGATAGTCAGGAAAATGACATCACTATCATTTGTTGTACATGGAGTCATAGGTTCAGCAGTCAAACTAAGCGTTACTGAGCCTGTCGAAATATCGCTGGCTCCTGGTGTGTAGGTTGCTATGATAATATTTGGATCATCAAAACTTCCATCACCATTTGTAATCCAGGTTACCGAAGAGTAATTTTCGGCAGTAGCATCTGATAAGGTGTAGCTTGCATCTTCGCAAACAGTATCGTCATCACCAGCAGATGCAGTTGGGAATTTCTGAACGCTTAAAGTCATACAATCTTCATCGTTAAACGAACAAGGATTTATTGGTTCAGCAGTCAGGCACAAATCAACTGTGGCAACTGATTTGTCAGTGGCACCTAAAGTGTAAGTTGGATTCAGGTCGGTTGTTGAAGAGAAGGTACCATCACCAGTGCTGCTCCATGAAACGGTTTCATAATCTGTAGTAGCAGAACCATTTAAGGTGTAATCGGAATCTTCACAAACGGTATCATCACCACCTGCATTAGCAACTGGTAACAATTGAATTTGAAGCGTCATACATTCGGTTACCGAATTAACACATGGGTTAATCGGCTGAGCAGTAATACAAAGTTCAACTGTTTCGCTTGATATGTCGTTTGGTCCTGGTGTGTATGTTGGTGGAACAACCGTTCCATTTTCACCGGTAATGATTACTGTGTAATCTTCGGTTTCACCGTAAGTAAAATTAACACAGGCGTCATTGCTTCCACTAACACTGCGTACACGGATTCTTAATCGTTTTTCACCTGCTGGTGTGCCCAAAGGAACCGTAAATGAAGCATTATTTCCGGAAGTTGCAAAGAGGTGGCTGTTAATTAACCTTTCACTTGTCTGGAAGGTTCCATCCATGTTAAAATCTATCCATAACGATGCATTTGCAGTAGCATAACCGGTTGTCCAGTAAACACTATTGCTAACGCCAGGAGTTAGTGCAGTTGATAAATTCAGATATTTACCGTAACCACCCGAACTTTGACCTGTCGAATTATTAATCGAGCCAAGGTTAAATTGTTTGAATCCCACGGTGTTTAACAATGAATTTGCTGAAGGGGTGCAATATGTTGATGGGAAGGCAAAGGTACCATCACCACCGGTCCAGCTAATAGAACTAAAATTGGAAACATTTACATTGTTAGATCCTTTATTAAACGCTGTACTAGTAAAAGTATAGGTACCGTCTTCACAAATTATGTTATCTCCCGGGAATTCAATAGTTGGTTTATTCTGGAAGGTTAAGATCATCTGATCTTCAACAAGGAATAAACAAGGATGTATTGGTGAGGCTACCAGTTTAATTTTTACTGAACCGTTTAAAATATCTCCAACGCCAGCGGTGTAAGTTGAATTTTGTACCGTTTCATCAGCAAAGGTGCCGTCGCCATAGGTATGCCATACAATGGCATCATAGTCAGCGGCATTGGCATCACTGAAGGTATAGGTTACATCTTCACATGTAGTAGCATCTGCACCGGCAAAAACTGTTGGTGGATCCTGCGTAATAGTTAGTTCAATATCGTCATAAACCAATGAAACACAAGGAGGATTATTTTCTGGTGAGGCCACCAATGAAAGTTTAACATGGCCATTTGCCAGATCATTTGTACCAGGATAGTAATAGGGCTGAATAGCTGTTCCATCACTAAAAGTACCATCGCCAAAGGTTACCCAGATAGTTGACATAAAATCGTCAGCAGTGGCATCTTTCAATTTATAGCCTGATCTGCAGATATTTGCATCCGGGCCGGCATTAATAACTGCCAGGGTACCAATAGATAAAATCATATCATCGTCAGCAGAAGTTGTGCATGGATCGTTTGGAGCGGCCGTTATTTTAAGTGTAACAGAACCTGTTATAGCATCTTCTGAACCAGGTGTGTAAGTTGGATTAAGGTCAGAATTGTCGTCAAAACTTCCATCTCCGTTTGTTGTCCAGGTAAGTGTGGCATAGTTGGCGGCGCTTGCATTTGATAAGGTATAGGTATCATCTTCACAAATTGTAGCATCAGCACCAGCATCAGCAGTTGGCAGTGACTGGATTGTAAGTGTCATGCAATCGGTGCTGTCAACCACACAAGGTAACGCAGCATATGCTGTAAGACAAATTTCAACTGTACCTGCAACAATATCATCCGGGCCAGGAATATATGAATATATGAATCCTTCACCAGGAGGAACCAAGGTTCCGTCTCCCGATGTTTCCCATAGGTAGTCGTCTTCATTACTAAGATCAGCATCATCAAGATCATACTCACCGTCTTCACAAATTGTTGCATCAGCACCTGCGTAAGCAATTGGTGATGCTTGAATTGTCAATACAATGTCATCGGTATTTGAGACATTAGTAATTTTTGCATCAACACAAGGCGAAATTGGTGCGGCAGTAATAGTAAGTGTAACTGTGCCTGTTGATTTATCTGTAGTACCAGGTGTGTAAATTGGGTTTACAATTGCATCATCATCAAAAGAACCATCGCCTGATGTTATCCATTCAACAGCATCGTAATCGTCCGCTGTTGCATCACTTAAGGTGTAGGTGTCGGTGTCGCAAATTGTGGCATCATCTCCTGCAGTAGCCGTTGGCGAAGCCTGAATGGTAATTAAAATATCATCATAAACCGAACCGGTACATGGGTCTTCTGCTACAACAGTAATAGTAAGTGTAACCGAACCCGTTGATTTATCCGTAACACTGGGAGTGTAGGTTGGGTTTAAAGCACTTGTGCTGCTAAATGAACCGTCTCCACCAGTTGTCCATGTAATTGCCGAATAATTATCTGCTGTTGCATCCGACAAAGTGTAGGTGTCGGTATCACAAATGGTATCATCAGCACCTGCACCAGCAGTTGGCGAAGCCTGGATTTTCAAAACCATGTCATCGCTTACTCCAGTTGCAGGAGTTTTTGAAGAACCTGAACATGGCGAAACATAACCTAAATTAACAGTAAGCGTAACTGTTCCGTTAGTTTTGTCAGTGCTACCAGGAGTATAAATTGGATCCTCGATTGTAGTGTTGCTGAAAGTACCATTTCCACTTGTTGACCATAATATTGAACTCTGATTGGCAACCGTTGCGGCCAACTGATGTGTACTGGTTTCGCAAATTGTAGCATCAATCCCGGCATCAGCAGTTGGCGAAGCCTGGATAGTTATCTCCAGCGTATCAGCAACTGTTGCAGTAAAGCTTTTAGCGTTTCCACAAGGGCCAATCCCAACTGCTCCGAGAATTAACTTTACTGATCCATTTGTTTTATCAGTACTGCCGGGAGTATAGATTGGATGAAGCGTGGATGTGCTGCTAAAGGTTCCATTTCCGGTAGTTGACCATAAAATACTTTGGTAATTTGTAGCGGTGTCACCGGACAAGGTGTAGGTAACATTATCACAAATTGTAGCATCAATACCAGCATCAGCAGTTGGCGAAGCCTGTATTGTTAAAACCATGTCGTTGCTTACAAAACCAGTACATGGGGTTTTGGCAACTGCTGCAAGAGCAAGTGTAACCGAGCCAGTTGATTTATCTAAAGTACCGGGAGTGTAGATTGGATTTAAGGCGCTTGTGCTGCTAAATGAACCGTCTCCACCTGTTGTCCATGTAATTGATGAATAATTAGTTGCAGTCGCATCAGACAGCGTGTAGGTCTCTGTATCACAAATGGTGGCATCAATACCGGCATTAGCAGTTGGCGAAGCTTGCACTTTCAGAACCATAAAATCTGTTTCAGTCGAAGAAGGCTCTTTGTTAGCAATGCCGCAGGGTGAAATTGGCGTTGTGGTCAAAGTAAGTGTAACTGTGCCATTAGTTTTATCAGTAGTGCCTGGTGTGTAAATTGGATTTAATGCACTTATGCTGCTAAATGTACCATTACCTGATGTTGTCCAGGTGATAGAGTAATAATTGCTTGCCGTGGCATCTGATAATGTGTAGGTTTCGGTATTACAAATGGTGGCATCAATACCAGCATTTGCTACCGGGAGATCCTGGATTGTAAGTTTTTTGGTATCTGTTGTCTGCGACGTAGGATTACCGGGATTTGCTGTAAGCATAAGTGTAATAAAACCTGCATTGGCTTTATCTGCTGTTCCCGGGATGTAGGTTGGATTGATGGTTATTGGAGGTGTAGGGATCCAGGTACCATCACCATCTGATGACCACGTTATCGAAATGTAGTTGCTCGCGGATGCATCGGTGATCGAAAATGGTTGATTTTCACAAATGGTAGCATCAATTCCTGCATTAACCACAGGAGGACCGCCGTTGTTTGTTCCCTTTTGTGCGAAAAGTGGCGTGCCTGATCCCAACAATAGCAACAATACCAGAATGGAATTTAGTAGGTGGCGAACCTTTCTGTCCATGTAAATTTTTTTCATAGTTCTTCTATTTTGTTATAGTAATTATTATTAGTAATTCGTTGTAATTCAATTGTTTGTGTGTATTCGTAAATTTAAGAAAAAACTCATAATAAAACATGAAAGTAAATTGTTTTCATGAATCGTTGTAGTTGATTTCCATAGCTTTGTATTAATAATTTCCTTGTGGTAATATCTGCTAAAACTCAATCTTTACCAGACTTTTCCAACAATCAAACATACTACTGTTTGAGTAAATCAGCAATGGTATTTAATAAAATTCTCAATAGTTTAACATTTATTAACAAAATTAGGCTCAGCCTCTGCAAAAGTTAAGTGCAAGGCTTCCTGATACTCGAAACTAAATGATATTTTTGAGCCTTCCGGGTGACCGGACTTTTTCAATTTATTTCGACTACTTTTATTCATTTTAAAATTCTTGCTATGAAGGTAAATTTATTCCGGTTTTTATTAATTCTCATGGTTTTTAATGGTGCCTGCCAAAGTGAGCAATCTTTTAAAATTTTACAGGCTCCGGCTGAGAATTTGCAGTGCAAGGTTGATTTGGGCGGACAAACGGTTATCCCCAATGGCAGGTTTTTAACACCAGTTGGAAAATCAATTTTGGTGGCACCCCATCCTTATGGTTTGGCAATTAGCAATGATGGAATTATTGCTGTTACGGCAAATTCGGGCATTAATCCACTTTCGGTTTCGATAATTAAAAATTTAAAAACCGAAAATCCTCAGATTCTTCAAATTCCACCCGGCCCATTTACGGATAAAGGAATACTGGCATCTGTTTTTATGGGGATTGCCATTTCACCCGATAAGCGTGTTGTTTACGTTTCGGGTGGACAGGAAAACAAAATTTATATTTTCAATATTCAAACAGGTGTAAAAGAAGGAGTTATTGATTGTTCTGTTTCAGCTCAAGGCGAATTTTACGAAGATGGCTACATTGGAGATCTTACAATTTCGTCTGACGGGAATTGGATTTTTGCAGTTGATCAGATTCAGTTCAGGATGTTGATTATTAATACGTCAACAAAAGAAGTAGTCAGGAATGTTGGGGTTGGTCGTTACCCTTTCGGGATTGCTTTGTCGCCTGACGAAAAAAAGGTTTATGTTGCCAATGTTGGGATGTTTGAGTACAAGCCCATCAGATTCAAATCAAAAAGCGATACAGGCCTGACCTTTCCACCATTTGGTTTTGGAACCGAAGTTTCAAAAACAGGGTATTCAAACGACTCAGTTGAAGTTCCGGGTCTGGGCGACTCCAATGTAACTGAATCCTTTTCTGTTTGGGCAGTTGACGTTTCGGATATCAATTCAGCCAGAGTTATTGCAAAAATTAAAACCGGTCATTTGGTAGGAGATTTAATCGAAGGTATCCCTGCAGTTGGCGGGTCAAGCCCTAACTCGCTGGTCGCAACTGATCAGTTTGTTTTTGTGAGCAACGGCAACAACGACAATATTACGGTGATCGATATCGCAAATGATACCATCCTGGCCGAAATTTATCTGCACCCAATTGATGCGTTCAGGAATTTCAGGGGTGTAATTCCTTTTGGATTGGCCGTCTCACCTGATCAAAAGCGACTCTATGTTGCCGAATCCGGAATTAATGCCATCGGAGTAATTGATATTCCTGCATTAAAAGTTATTGGACATATTCCAACAGGTTGGTTTCCATCAAAATTGAAGGTTACACCTGACGGAAAAAGAATTGTTGTTGCCAATGCCAAAGGTTTTGGAAGCGGGCCTAACGGCGGAAGGGATTTTAGCCCGGGAGATGAAGGAACATACATTGGTAGCCTGATGAAAGGATCGGTTCAGGTTTTTGACATTCCGGATGATGCTGATTTGCCGCAACTCACCGAAAAAGTGGTTTCAAATAATTTTAAAATTCAGTATGCTGATGATCCGGAATTAGCCTGGCGTGAAAAGAATCCTGTTCCGCTTTATGGAGGTCAAAATGAATCACCCATAAAGTACATTGTTTTTATCTCGAAAGAAAACAGGACTTATGATGAAATTTTCGGGCAAAACGAAAAAGGTGATGGAGATCCAACCCTGGCAAGATATGGATCATCGGTAACTTTTACCAACCGGTCGTTAACCGATACAGTCGAAAATGCCACGGTTATGCCAAATCATCTTAATCTGGCAAAAGAATTTGCAATGGCTGACAATTTTTACGTCGATTCCGATGTGTCAGCCGACGGACATCGTTGGTTGGCCAACACTTACCCCAACGAATGGGTTGAAGCGATAACTCCGGCAAGTTATGGCGAAAACCGCGATTTTAAATATGGATCAAAAGCACCTGGAATTTACGCAATGAACATGTGGGCTGGTGCCGTTTATCCCGAGGATTACAACGAAGCCGGCTCGATGTGGGATCATTTGGACAGGAACGGCGTCGGCTTTTTTAATTTCGGTTTTGGAATCATGTTTGAACCCGCAATTTATCATGAATCCTTCAAATACACCGGCATTCGTCATTTTGTGAATTATCCTGTTCCCCAACCGATGTTTGATCGCACTTCAAAAACTTACCCTACCTATAATATGGCTATTCCCGATCAGTTCAGGGTTGACCAGTTTATCAAAGAATTTAATGAAAAATGGATGGATGGAAAAACCACGATGCCTCAAATGCTTACCGTTATTATCCCGAACGACCACGGTGCCGGTGAACGACCCGAAGCAGGATATCCTTTCCGCGAAAGCTACATGGCTGATAATGACCTGGCCATTGGAAGAATTGTCGAATTTTTATCACACACGCCCTACTGGAAAAATATGGCCATTGTAATTACCGAAGACGATGCCCAAAATGGAGTTGATCATGTGGACGCACACCGTAGCGTTTTAATGGTGATTTCGCCCTGGGTCAAACGAGATTATGTCGGGCATGTTCATTACAGTTTTGGAAGCATTTTCAAGACTTTCTGGAATATTCTTGGTCTTCCTTATCTTAATCAATACGATGCAGGTGCCACCGATCTGGCGGACATGTTTACAGATACTCCCAATTTTAAGCCTTATAAAGCGCTCCCGGCCGATTTACGCTTTTTCGATCCTCAAAAAGCACTCGATCCGTTTGATGAGAAATTTGACTGGAAAGCTCTTGATGAGTCTCCGGTTATTGATAAAACTGAAGATATGCTCAAGGATAGCAAGGAAAAGCCTGAATATCGGATCGAAGACCGGGAAAGAAAGAAATAGCATGAATTTTCTGGAAAGCGAATGGTGGCAAATTTTTTTAACCCTTCAAAACTGATTTATGGGAAATAAAAGCCTTCACTTAATTTTTGATAAAATAATCACCAATTTGGCTTATGGAAAAGATAGCTCGCAGATTTTTATGCCTGACTTCCTTCCAAACCAAAAAATCCAGACAAATTGGTTCGCCATTACCGGGCCGCCTTGTGCCGGAAAAACTACAGTTTTAAAAGCATTGGAAAATTCCGGTTTTCCGGTAATTCACGAAAAAGGCAGGTTCATTATCGAATCAGCACTTGAAGCTGGCTTTACCACTTCCGAAATATTTGCCGGCCAGCAATTGCTTCAGGAAACCATTCTAAAAGCAAAAATCCTGGCTCATCTCGAAAATCCAGCCGGGAGGCTCACCATACTTGAAGACGGAATTCCTGAAAGTCTGGCCTATTTCAGAACTGAAAAACTCGACACGAAAAACCTGATACACATTTTTGACGTTTTCCGATACCAAAAAGTTTTTTATCTGGATGCTTTGCCTCTGCTTAACGAACCGGCACGCCCGCATAGCCAGGAAAAGACAAACCTTTTAGGCGAAATGAAAAAACAAATCCATCTCGAGCTTGGGTATGAAGTCATCGAAATCCCCGTCTTGCCTTTACCGGAAAGAATAGATTTAATATTGAAACATCTCGAAACAGGGAAGATTTTCAAAAGCTAAAGCGATCATTTGGCAAATTGAAATTCCTCATAAAATCGGAGGTTAAACGTAAATTAATCTTTTGAAGCACCCTCAGTTTTATCGTTCCATTATCTTTTATCCTAATTTTTCATGCTTCCGGCCATAATGGCCATAACCGAAAAGTCGATTGCGACAATTTGGCGCTTTTTTCATAAATTAATTCGAAATTTGATGATGGTACAAAACTTGAAACCCCGGATGCATCATTAAATTAAAAGTAAACAAAATTAGAAAGGAGTAACAATTATGACAATGATGAGATTCAGCCCTTACTCGCCGCTCTCCGATTTATTTCAGGATTTGTTTGGCGATAGTTCAAAGGAAAAAATGGAATACAAGAATTATGAATGTGCGCCTTCAGCAAACATTCTGGAAAATAACCAGGGTTTCGAATTGCAACTGGCCATTCCGGGAATTCAAAAAGAAGATGTGAAAATCAGTCTCGAAAAGAATATTCTGAATGTGTCGTCTGAAAAGGAAGCAGCAAAAATTGATGAGGATACCAGATTTACCCGCAGAGAATTTGTTTTTGGAACATTTTCCCGCTCGTTTACCCTGCCTGATACCATCGACACCGATAAAATCGGCGCTGACTTTAAAGATGGGATTCTGAAAATTACGTTACCTAAAAGAGCAGAAACTAAAATTAGTAAGGAAATTAAAATTTCCTGAGTAAGCCGTTAATTTGTATTGCAGCAGAGCATTGCTTAAAGCAAGCCATTAAAAAACCCGTTGGATTCCAACGGGTTTTTTGATTTATGAAATATCAGAAAAATCTGTTTTTAGACCTTACCGAAAATTTTGCTCATCAATGATTTCTTTTTTGAGCTATTGTCATCTGAGTAATAACCGTAACCATAACCGTAGCCGTAGCCGTAGCCATAGCCATAGCCGTAGCCATAGCCGTAGCCGTAACCATAGCCATATGATCCTTTTCCTAACTTAACATCATTTACTAAAATACAGTTGTTGGCCATTTTACGATCTTCAACATCTTTAATGATCGATTCAAATATTTTTTTGTGTGTATAATTCTGACGAACCAGGAAGATGTTTGCGTCGGTGTATTTCATCAGAAGAAATGCATCTGTAACCAGGCCAACAGGTGGTGTATCAATAATTATGTAGTCGTACATTTTCTTGAGTTGTTCAAACATCTCATCCGTTTTAGCCGAAGATATTAATTCGGCAGGATTTGGAGGAATGGGTCCGGCCATAATGATGTCGAGGTTTTTCACCGGCGAAACCTGGATAATTTCTTGCAGGGTGCTTTTGTTGATCAGGTAAGAACTGATACCAACTGAATTTGAAAGACCAAAATCCTGATAAATTTTTGGTTTTCTAAGGTCAAAACCCAGAAGGAGGGTTTTTTTATCAGTCATCGAGAAAATGGATGCCAGGTTAATGGATGTAAAAGTTTTACCAGCTCCCACCATATCCGAAGTAACCAGCATTGTTTGCTGTTCCTTCCCTTTGGTGAAATATTGTAAATTGGTACGCACCGACCTGAACGATTCGGAAATTGAAGATTTTGGAGAATCAGCAACCACGGCTGTATTTTCTTTATTGTTATGAATAACATGGCCGATAATCGGAATATTTGTCATGTTTTCGATGTCTTTTCGCTCAAGAATTTTATCGTTAAGATAATCCTTAGCTAAAATGTACACGATTGGCAGCATCAACCCTAAAAGCAAGGCAATGAGATAATTCAGACTTTTTTTAGGGTAAACTTGGTCGCCACCCATAGCTAAATCAACTATTTCGTTGTCGGGCAGGTTTGATGCCTTTGCAATTTGCGCTTCCGAACGTTTTTGAAGCAAGTAAGTGTAAAGTGCATCGTTAAGTTTGAACTTGCGTTCGATACCAAAAAGTTGTCGTTGTGTTTGGGGAAGTTTATTAATTGCTGTCGAAAGTTTGTTTATCCGTTCATCGATATCCTGTATTGAAATCTGGGAAGTTTTAACAATGTTTTGAATGTTTTCGAGAATGGTATTTTTGGTAGTCGAAATTCTTTGATCAATGGATGCAATCATTGGATTCTTTTCGGATGAATTGAACAGCAATTCTGCACGCTGGGAATATAAATCGGCAAGGCCGCCGATCAACTGGCTTAGGAGTGGGTCTTCGATTCCCATCGAGGATGGAATTACCACATCATTAATATTCTCACGGGTTTTCAAAAGGTAATCACGCAAACTTTTATAGTACTTTGCCTTGACCATCAATTGTGCTTTTTGATTTTCAAGGTCGGTCATCGTAGTAAAAACCTGTTGAGTTTGAAAATCAAAGTTCATAACTTCATTATTCATCCTGAAGTTTTGAAGGCTATTCTCTGTAAAGTTGAGCGAATCGGTAATATCAACAAGTTCGGAATCAATAAACCTGATGGTGTTTTCGGCGATCTGGTTCTTTCTTTCGATGCCCCGCATCAGGTATTCATGGCCAAGTTTATTTAAATAATCAGTAATTTTCCCGGTACTTCCGCCTTTTAACGAAATTTCGACAATTGATGCTTCCCGGTTAACAGGTTCGATTTTGATGCCGCGAAATGCTGCGACAAGACTTTTATGGTCGTTAAAAATAAACGACAAATTTTTATTGATAAATTCTGAAGTGAACTTTTCGGTTAAAAGTACTTTAAAGCTATAATCGTAAGATGAGATATCTTCACCAAAACGGTAAACCTGATTGATGCTGATGTTTGCAGGGTCGCCAAAATCTTTTTTCAAACTAAAATCGTAAAGGCCGGCATTTTCTACCTGACATTCGAGCCTGAAATCTGAATTCGACAAAACAGTGAGGTTGAACTTTACATTTTTGGGCTGGACGTGAAGCACATCCATTTCGACCTTTATCGGAGAATCCTTGTAAAGTTCGGTGGTAACAAAATTGTCATCTGCAAAATATGAAATTTCAAAATTGAGGCCGTCAATAGCCCTTGATGCAAGTGCATGTGAGTTCAATATTCCAATTTCGTTCTGCAGGTTTTGCTGATTGTTGATTAATCCAATGCCAAGAAGCCCCTGGGCTGCTTTATCCTCCTTGATGAGCACGGTGGTTTTTACTTCAAAAACTGGTTTGGTGTACTTGTTAAATAAAAACGCGATGACCAACGAAACGAAAACGGTTAAGGCGAAAAAGTACCAATACCTGAAAAATTTAAAAAACAAAGCTTTAATATCAACCGATTCTTCCTGTTGCTGGTAAGGATTTGAGAAATTATTATTGTTGTCCACGGTTATAATAATGATTAGTTAGTTTTGAAAAAATTGATTAAAAGCAATGTCGTTGTTATTGTTGAAAAAAACAGAGCATATGGGAATTCAGCAAAAATAAAATTCTTGCCCTTCAAAGGAGGCACATAAACTATGTCTCCTGGTAAGAGAAAATAATAATCCGACTCCAAAATCATAATATCATTAAGGTCCAAATGTTTAACAACAGAGCCGTTTTTTGTTTCACGAACAATAACAATGTCGTTCCTTTTAGCTTTTGGGGTCAAATCTCCAGCTTGTGAAATAGCATCAAAAATATTGAATTTACTTTCCCAAATGCTGAATTCTCCGGGGCGGGCAACTTCACCGAGCATGGTAACTTTAAATGCAGCCAATCGAACAATCACAGTGGCACCCTTCAAATAGTCGTCAACAATCCCTTTTATCAGGTTTTTAGCCTGATCATAATTAAGTCCCATCACATAAACTTCTCCTACAAATGGGAAATCAATGTAACCTAAATCTGTTACTAAATAGCTATTAAGGAAAATTCCCTGATCATTATAATAATTTGAACTTGCGGAAATATCTTCTTGAAAAAAATTCTCTGTTTTTGCAATAGGACTGTAAACTTTGATGTACAGGTTGTCACGGGCTTGTATTTTATAATCAGGGCCACTTTTATTTGAAAAATCTGATTTTAAGGTATCATCCTTTTCCACCTCTTGCTGAAGATACTTGATTCGTTTAATCGGCACACAGGAAGCAAAAACACTAACCAAAAATAAGAACAATATGCCTAAGCGAATTACCAAACTAAATTGTTGTTTCATCAATATAATTATGTTGTAAATTAGACTTTTATACGAAGAACTATCTTTAAATAATCGGCAAAAATAATCTAATTTGCCGAAAAACTAATTTTTTTTGTCGGTCAATAGTGATTAAACCCATGCTGGAGTTGAAAACTATTGGTTCGGATGAACTTAAGCCAAAAATTTTCCTACATTCGCACCTTTAATTTTACTTTAAAAATAATGAAATTATGAGCAACAAATTGATGGATCCCATCGGTAAACTGATGGGACTGAGGTATAAATCGCACCCCTGGCATGGCGTTGATATTGGCCCTGAAGCCCCCGAAATAATTACATGTTTTATCGAAATGGTGCCTACCGATACCGTAAAATATGAAATCGACAAAGAAACCGGCTACCTTAAAATCGACCGTCCTCAAAAGTATTCAAACGTAATCCCGGCGCTGTACGGCTTCATTCCTCAAACTTTTTGTTCCGAAAAAGTTGCAGATTACTGCATGCAAAAAACTGGGCGCACCGATATCGTTGGCGACCACGATCCGCTTGATATCTGCATTTTATCCGAGAAAGCCATTGCCCATGGCGATATCCTTGTAAAAGCCCGTCCGATTGGAGGTTTTAGAATGATTGACGACAACCAGGCCGACGATAAAATTGTTGCCGTGTTAAAAGATGACGCAGTTTATGGTGATTACAAAGATTTGTCCGATTGCTCCCTGATGGTTTTAGATCGGTTAAAACATTATTTTTTGACCTATAAAGATTTGCCCGGAAGGCAACGGAATGCCGAAATAACCCACACTTACGGGATCGATGAAGCTCAGGAAGTTATCCGCCGCTCGATGGAGGATTACCGGCTGAAATTTGAAAACCTCCGGCTGATGCTTTCAAACGTTTGATAAAGTCATTTGTCGACGAAAAGTAGTTTTGTTACCGGTTTGTTTACGCTTTTAATAATTATTTCTTTTCCATTTAATCGCTGAAAATCAGTTGTAAAAGGGAAATGTTTTTAATAGCTCAAACCGAAATTTGCGTAAAGATTACTCCAGGATGTCGATTTGTCGGTTTACCTGCTTGAATTCCAAAATTTAATTGTTTTACCTTTGCGGCCTTAATTTTTTTTGAAAGGAGTAAATATGTCGAAAAACCTGGTTATTGTCGAATCACCTGCCAAGGCAAAAACTATCGAAGGATTTTTAGGTAAGGATTTCACAGTAAAATCGAGTTTTGGTCATGTGAGAGATTTATCCAAGAAGCAATTAGGTGTTGATATCAACAAAGGATTTAAACCAGATTATGTGGTTTCGGAAGACAAGAAAAAAGTCATTGCCGATCTTATAAAATTATCCAAAGACGCTGAAATTGTTTGGCTTGCAACTGACGAGGACCGAGAAGGAGAGGCCATTTCGTGGCACCTATTCGAAACACTCAAGCTCAAAAAAGAATCAACCAGGCGGATTGTTTTTCACGAAATCACCAAATCTGCCATTACCGACGCCATTAAAAATCCTCGCGAAATCGACATTAATCTTGTGGATGCACAACAGGCACGGCGGGTTCTCGACAGACTGGTAGGTTTTGAGCTCTCCCCAATTTTATGGCGCAAAGTAAAACCATCGCTTTCGGCCGGAAGGGTGCAATCAGTAACTGTGCGGCTGGTAGTTGAGAAAGAAGAAGAGGTCAAGAATTTTACAATTGTTCCTTATTTCAGAATTACTGCCGAGTTCAAAATCGAAAAAGATGGTAAAGTCTCCGTTCTTTTTGCTGAACTTCCAAATCGTTATGATGAAAAGGAAAAAGCTGTTTCATTTTTGAATAAATGCATCGGTGCCGAATTTACGGTAAATGCCGTCGAAACCAAGCCCGTGCAAAAGTCGCCGGCACCGCCGTTTACAACTTCAACGCTTCAGCAGGAAGCAAGCCGCAAACTGGGATTTACGGTTTCCAAAACCATGCTTGTAGCACAGCAGCTTTACGAATCGGGTAAAATTACTTACATGAGAACCGACTCCGTAAACCTGTCGAACCTGGCTTTGAACATGGCGAAAAATGAAATTCTGAGTAATTTTGGCGACGATTATTATCATTTCCGTCAGTACACCACCAAATCAAAAGGTGCGCAGGAAGCGCATGAAGCCATCAGGCCATCTTACTTCGACAAACAAAGCATCGACGGAACGTCTGATCAGAAAAAGTTGTACAGTCTCATCTGGAAACGCACCATTGCCTCGCAAATGAGCAATGCCAAACTGGAGCGCACCACGGTTAACATCGACATTTCAAAAGCTAAAGAACAATTTATTGCCCGTGGCGAAGTGCTGATTTTTGATGGTTTCCTTAAAGTTTATCTCGAATCGTCGGATGAAGACGACCAGGACGAAAGAAGTGGCGTGTTGCCTCCATTGCAGGTTGGACAAAAATTGCCCCTCATCAAAATCGAGGCAACCGAAAAATTTACCCAGCCACCAGCCCGCTACAACGAGGCCAGCCTTGTTAAAAAACTAGAGGAACTCGGCATTGGCAGGCCTTCAACATACGCGCCTATTATCTCCACCATTCAAAAGCGCGACTATGTGACCAAGGAAGACATGGAAGGTGTTATCCGCGAATACAGGCTGATCACGTTAAAAAACAACAAAATCAGCGAGGAGACCAAAAAGGAAAAAACCGGTCAGGTGAAAGGAAAATTAGTCCCCACCGACATCGGTATTATCGTAAATAAATTCCTGATGCAGTATTTTGTAAATATTATGGATTACAATTTTACTGCCCAGGTCGAAAAACAATTCGACGAAATCGCCCTTGGACAGAAGGTATGGAACAAAATGATCAAGGAGTTTTACGATCCTTTTCACCAAAAGGTCGAAAATACCATCGAGCACAGCGAAAAATTCAGTGGCGAAAAACTCCTCGGACAAAACGGTGAAGGGAAAAATGTTTTTGTAAAAATCGGTCGTTTCGGCCCAATGGTGCAGATGGGAGATACCGAAAGTGAAGAAAAGCCAAAATTTGCTTCCCTAAAAAAAGGTCAGACACTCGAAAATCTGAACCTCGATGATGCACTCGATCTGTTTAAGCTTCCACGCACTGTTGGTGAATTTGAAGATTCTGAAATGGTTGCATCGCTTGGTCGATTCGGGCCTTATGTGAGACATAAATCCAAGTTTTATTCCCTCGGAAAAAACGATGATCCGCTTACTGTGGAAACCGACAGGGCGATTGAAATAATTCTGGAAAAACGCAAAAAGGACAGCGAGAAATTGATCAGGGCTTTCGCCGAAAATGAAGATGTTCAGGTTTTAAATGGTCGCTGGGGGCCTTACATCGCCATCGGAAAAGATAATTTTAAAATTCCAAAAAATACGGAGCCTTCAACGCTTACTTTGGAAGATTGTTTAAAGATAGCTGCCGAATCCGATAAAAAGCCTTCTAAAACGATTCCTCCAAAAAAAGCTGCAGCACCTGCACGGAAAAGCGCTGCACCTGCAAAGAAAAAAACTGTACGAGCGAAAAAATAATTAAAGGACGATTTAGGTATGGAAATCTCACTTTACTTCGATCCGGTTGAACTTGACCGGCTAAATTTCGTAAAAGATCCCGAGGTTAACCGCTTTGGTGATGTTGTTGAATTTGCTCAGGAAGTTGATCCGGAGAACGATTTTAAAGGGTATGATGTAGCCATCATTGGCATTACCGAGGACCGCAACGCATGCAATAATTCAGGTTGTGCCCTTGCACCCTTCGAAATCCGTAAATATTTGTACCGTCTTTTTAAATTTGATAATAAACTCAAAATTGTTGATCTTGGCGATATCCGTCGTGGCAACGAGTTAAACGACACCTATTTTGCTTTAAAAACCACGCTGGCCCCGCTGATCAGTTCGGGGGTTGTGCCGATTGTTCTTGGAGGTAGCCAGGATCTCACTTATGCCATGTATCTTGCTTATGAATCGCTGGGCAGGATTATCAACATGGTGAGCATCGACTCAAAATTTGACCTGGCAAAATCAGATGATAATTTCGATGCCCAGTCTTATCTGTCAAAGATAATTCTGCGCAAGCCCAACCATCTGTTCAACTTCGCCAATATTGGGTATCAGACTTATTTTGTCGATCCGGATGCGGTGAAACTGATGAACAATCTGTATTTCGATGTTCATCGCCTCGGCATCATCAGGCAGAATATCGAAGATTCCGAACCCATCATCAGAAATGCGGATATGCTCACTTTTGATATTTCTGCGGTTCGTTACGCCGATGCACCCGGCAATGGCAACGCATCCCCCAATGGTTTTTATGGCGAGGAAGTCTGCCAGCTCATGCGGTACGCAGGTTTGAGCGATAAACTTTCTTCGGCAGGATTTTTCGAGATGAACCCGAAGTTCGACAAACGCGGGCAAACGGCCCATTTGATGGCGCAGATGATCTGGTATTTCCTTGACGGTTTAAGCAGTCGCAAAGGCGATTTCCCGATGGAAAGCGCGCATTTCTTAAAATATATTGTCGATCTGACCGGACATAAAGAAAACATCGTTTTTTACAAAAGCAAACTTACCGACCGCTGGTGGATGCAGATTCCGGTTAGTGAAGATAAAATTTCGAAATACCGCCGTCATGTGATGGTTCCATGTTCGTACAACGATTATAAAATTGCATGTAAAAACGAAATTCCCGACCGCTGGTGGAAGGCGTGTCAGAAGTTGATGTAGAAGGAAGAATGGAAGAGTGGAAAGTTGGAATGATGGAAGAGTGGATTGTTGGAAGAATGTGACAATTCGACAATTTGATAATTGGAAGATTGGACTAATGGAATGTTGAGGCGGTAGCCGAAATCCCGCTTCGGCGGGAGAAGAATGGAAGAGTGGAATGTTGGAATGTTGGAATGTTGGAATGTTGGAATGTTGGAATGTTGGAAGAATGGAATGTTAGAAAAATAGAATATTGGAAATTGCCACTGCTAACTGGCCACTGGCCACTGCCGACTTCTCTTTGCGCTTTGCGCTGCGCGCTCTGCAAAAAATAGACCTTGAATTGTTTGAAAAATGAAAATCGCATCTCTCGTTTCAGGAGGAGTTGACAGCTCAGTAACCGTTCACCTGTTGAAAGAACAAGGTTACGATCCGCATATTTTTTATATCAAAATCGGCCTCGAAGATGACCCGGAATGGATGGATTGTCCCTCGGCTGAAGATATCGAAATCACCACTTTTATTGCTAAAAAATACGGCTGTAAGTTTGATGTCATCTCGCTCCAGGACGAATACTGGGACCGGGTAATCAGTTACACAATCGATTCGGTAAAAAGTGGCCTTACCCCAAACCCCGACGTGATGTGCAACAAAATGATCAAGTTTGGGGCTTTTGAAGAAAAATACGGGAAAGATTTCGACCTCATCTCCACCGGGCATTATGCCACAACCTTAAACCGGGATGGCGTAAAATATCTGGGAACTGCCAAAGATTCCTTTAAAGATCAGACCTATTTTCTGGGTCAGATCAGTCAGGCACAACTCGATAAGCTGGTTTTCCCGATAGGTGGATTGCTCAAACAGGAGGTGCGGGAAGTAGCGGTAAAGGCTAAATTGCCTTCGGCCATGCGTAAAGATAGTCAGGGAATTTGTTTCCTGGGAAAGATCAACTACAACGATTTCATCAAAAAATATGTGGGTGAAAAATCCGGCTCAATCATCGAACTCGAAACTGGCAAAGTACTTGGGAAGCACAACGGATTTTGGTTTCACACCATTGGCCAGCGCAAAGGGCTTGGCCTGAGCCAGGGGCCGTGGTTTGTGGTCAAAAAAGACCTGCAGCGGAATATTATTTACGTTTCGAACGGTTACGACCCGATCACCCAGTACCAGGACAAAATTGAGCTATCACATTTTCAGTTTATCAATAACTTTCCCGACAGGGATTATTCGAAAAGCCTGCCCGTAAAATTTAAAATCAGGCACCAGCCCGAATTTACAAACGGCAATCTAATTATTGAAGGTGACCTGCATGTTATTTATTCCGAAAAACCAATCTCAGGCGTGGCAGCAGGTCAGTTTGGAGTTATTTACAATCCAGAAGCTACGATCTGCCTCGGAAGTGGGGTGATTTGCTGAGCCGTAAATTTGTTAATGATCTTAGGCTTTTGTCTTACGCCTATCACCTTAAGCCTTATGATGAATTCTACAAATTAAACCTTACGCCTAGTGTCGCATTGAAAAATGAAATTGTTCTGACATCATTTCTGACTGTACCTGCAGGAGTATAAAAGCCAAAAGTAAGCTGGTCGTAAACCATTTCGGTGTCGAAAACCAGGGCGTAACAAGGGGTGATGTCGTAACGAAGTCCGACGCCTGCCTGCCACGAAAATTTCCAGTCTTTTGATGGTGTGATCTCGTAATAGCCCGGTCCTGCACCCATCGTATATTCGGGTTTGTAAAGCTGGTATGGAGTTTCGCCATACAACAGACCGCACAGGGCTTTTCCGGTAAACGACAACTTCTTCTTAACCGGAAATTGAACATAAAGCCCGCCCATTGAAGTAATAATCAGATATGGGTTTGAGCGGGTGTAAAGGTCTTCCAGATCTGGTCTGCTTTGAACGATTTCATAGCCCAGCAATTGTACATCAACCGGGTGCATATTTACGCCCACCGAAGCTCCAATTCCAAACTTCGGATTAAAAAACCAGGCACCTTCTGCCGACACATTAAACCCGGTAAGCGTGAAACTTCCGCCATCGAGCGACTTTTCGTGATATTCGCCGAAAGGCAGCGAAACTCCGCTCCTGATGGCAACGAATGAGGGCTTTTCCTGCGCTGAAACGTAAAAAAAGCATGTAGCCAAACTTAATGTCGCAACAAACAGTCTTATAAAATGAGATGTGTTTTTCATAGGGCGCAAAAGTAATTACTTCCTGCTAAAGGATAAAGTTTAAAAAATTCTCCTGATGGATTACTTCAAAGTTACTACCAGCATAGTTTTCGAGAAATTCGACCGGAGGTTTTGCGTTTGCTTTTATGTAAATTTATTCAGACAACTATACAAATTTGGCATAATTTATTCAGATAACTATACAAATTTGCCAAAATTCGTTTAGTTGGAGGTTTGGATTTTTCCTTGTCAGAATTATTTTGACGGAAATTTTCATTGTGAAAAGGTCAAAAAAAACGCCTCGCATCCGGCAAGGCGTTTTTTTATCCAACTTTGAGGTTAAGGCCTGATAACTTTCCGGATGGTGGTGTTACCGGTTGTGATGATTTTTACAAAATACATTCCTGTTTGAAGTTTTGAAAGATCAACCTCCGGAGCGGTCGGATGATTTGGATGCTCAGTCAGGAAAACCAATCCTTTGGCATCGCTGATTTCGATAAGGGAAATGGGCCTGTCGGATGAGATTTTAATAAAATCACCGGCAGGGTTTGGATAAACAGAGATTTCACCTGACGATAAATTTCCGGGCAATATTTCTCCTGATTTTAATTCACTGATGGCCGATAATCCGTCCAAAGCAAAATATTCCTGATCGGGGAGTAGCTTGTCAAATGTAACTTCGAGCGCGTTGGTTTCGTTGGTCGAACTTCGCCATAACCTGAATTCCATCTTTTCTCCAGGCAAAAGACCTTCATTTGTGCTGGTGGTGGGATCATCTCCAAATACAGCAATAGATTGGCTTTGGCTAAGATTGTTTATCGTAACAAAACCCGCACAATAACCTTGATAGTTAAAAATTCCGATAGCATCGCCAGCCTGGAGGTTTTTCAGGCATTCCGGTGGCAGGGCTACAAGGTGTGTGGCAGGAGTGCGGGTAATTTCGTTCCAGGGTGAGATGAGATTTTCCGTTTTATAATCTGATTTGAAATTGAAAGTTTTGACCATTGCGGGATATTCGAATGATTCGTCACCGGAAACATTGATCAGATAAGATTTTCCGGGTTGTAAATCCTGAAGCGTGTTGATATTGTAAGCCGGCCAGTAAACGCCCGTTCCTGCAACTTCTTTGATGATGTTGAGTGATTGGAGCGTATCGAAATCGGTTGCAGGAACCGGGTTGAAAGATAAAACAGGAATTAGCGACCATCCTGCAGGCATATCAATGCGCCGGTTATCGGGTATTGTACCGGCGAAATCAAGCGTAGCTGCATTGTTAAGTTTGATGGTGTAACCATCGAGATAATTCCAGTTACCAATCGTGTTGAGGCTTTCCTGCGGCCAATAAACGCTTTCGAGGGTTTGAAGGATGATAAGTTCTTCGGAAATCGGGCTGAATAATGATTCAAGCGCCGGATTTTGAGGAACGAGGTAACTTGAAATGCCGCTCCAGCCGGCAGGCAGTAATATCTGGTGGGTTAATCCTTCGCTCCAAACATCCATATATGCCGGTAAATAGAAACACTCATGCTCCGGATCATTGGTCCTGAATAATATCATACTCAGATACAATCCCTCAGAATAATCAGTGGCATCAAAAGTGACGTCAATATCCATACCTTCGTTCGCATTAACTGTGCCGCCTGACTGTGAAATATGCAGAAAATCCCACACATGGAAAATAATCCTTACATCATCCACAAACCACCCGGGGAAATTGTTTGCAACTTCATCACCGGTATCAAAGAAAAACCTGATTTTTATAATATTTCCGTAAAATTGTGAAATATCCAGAAAAGTTGTAATCCAACCTCCGGAATATCCTGGTATATTCTCCCGAATTCTGATCCATTCATTTCCTCCATCAATACTGATATCAACACCACCCTGGTCATACATCCCTTCTATCTCGTACGATTCATTGAATTCGAGCATAATAGATGATTCGACGTTAGGGAGTTTAATTTCAGGAGAAATGATGGCTTCCCTTACTGCATAACCGTTAATATAGGTTCCGGTAAGTTCATCTCCGCACCACCAGCTTGTTTCGGGGCTGTAAGAATTAAATTTTACTTTGTGCCACTGGCTTTTTCCCTCTCCATAGTTTTCGATGACCCAGCCATCGTCCCCATTTTCCATATTATCTTTAAAAATGTCAATTTGCTCAGTACCTTTAGCTTTTGTGTTGTTACCGTTATCATTGTTAACCACAAGGTTTTTGTAGCCGATGATATCATTTTTGAAGTATGATGGTTCCGAAGTCCTTTTAGACTCTACAGGAGGCATATTTTGTGAAGGTTCTACGGTTTTTTGTGTTTTAACTATGCCTGTCCTGCCACCCTTACTTTCGGCTTGCGGAATGGTAAAAATAAGCGTTGAACCTCCCCAATTGCTGATATGAAGATTTTGTGTTTCCGATTGCCCTGAAGCCAGGTACGAATACATGTATTCAAGATTTTCGATGACCAGCCTGGGAGCATCTTTTATTTCCGCACTTATCGGAACAAACACCTCGGTTTGGCCATCGTCATTGCTGATAATTACCAGGCTGGAATTGAAAGCCCCCAAATCATAAAGCTCTGCAGTAACTTCAACATCGATACTTTTACCAGGTTCGATTGAAAATGTATTCGGATTTACAGATATTCCTTCATGCAGTGGATAAATCTGATCAACATAGAGGGGATTGTATCCCAGGTTCGAAATTTTAAGGTTTAAGGTTTCAGGATATCCTATAAAATATTCTCCGAAATTTAGTGCAGATGGACTTACCGCCATGCAGGTTTCGTCGAGTACATGCACCATTTGCAGGTTTACTGGTATCTCAAATTTCTCCTGGGTTCCTGCATTGTTAAACCTGACGATTGCCGAATAATCTCCGGGGGCCAAACCGGTGGCATCAAAAACTACTTTCACCTGATCTGTCTGTCCACCAGCAAGATTTCCCTGTAGGTAGTGTGATGGTGATGTTGCGGCAAGACCATAATCCTTCTGAAACCAGTCGAGGCCATTTGCATCGTTTGGTGGTGTAAGTACTTTTCCGGCTTCTCCAAACATAAACCACATGGTTTCGGGTTGCCCGGAATTTTGATCACCCCGTTTAATGATTTCCACACCATCAACCAAAAGCTGGCAGTCGAAGCCTCCAAAAGCGCCACCGCCATAAATTCCATTATAAACCTCTATGGCAATGCGGTTGGTGCCAATTGCGAGAATGCCCGAAAGATCAAGCTCCATGTCCCAATAATTTAAATTATGTACCTCGTTATGGAAATCAAACTCCTTTACTCCGTTTATCCAAACCCGGCAACCATCATCATATCCCAGATAAAGAATAGCTTCGCTGTAATCTCCAATCCCGATATCCTTTATGAATTGCGCATTATCCGGGGAAGCGGAAAGCAGGTCCGGATTTTCGAAAACAGGTGTCGGTTTATAATTCCAGCCTAATGAAGGCAAAGGTGATACATTGAGGGCATAATCCATTTCCCACCATAAACGTCCGCTTGCATCGTTTGGCGGAGTTAACACCTGTCCAGCCTGACCATAAACATGCCAGAAGGCTTCGGGTTCTCCGTTATAAAAATCCCCTCTGCTGATTTTATTAACGCCGTCAACCAACAGGTGACAATCGAAACTGCCTGTACCTCCTCCGCCTATAACACCGTTTAAAACGATTATCGAAAGCCGGTTTCTGCCTTCAATCAGGTTTTCGCTGATGTTTAATTCCTTGTTCCAGTATTCGCCGCCATGGTTCTCCTCACTAAAATCGAATAATAAACCACCGTTCAGAATTACCATGCAGCCATCGTCGTAGTTGAGATAAAGGATTGCTTCATCATGGGTTTCGATTTCAAAATCTTTGATAAAATAGGCATTGTCGGGAGATTCGTTTAAGAGAAATTCATTCCCCCCAAACGGGGCTGACCAATAGTTCCAGCCCAGGCTTTCAAACCCATCTCCGGAGGCTATTCCGGCAGATTTGTTTAACAAAAGCCATTGATAGGATCCATATTTCTTTTCCAACCAATCTTTTTCATTTACGTCTTTTGGCGGGACCAAAAGTTCATGTGTGTTTCCATAATAAAACCACATGGCTTCAGGAAGGCCATAGTTTACGTCGCCTCGTTTGATCAGTTGCTGCCCGTCAATTTCCAGTTCACAATCAAATCCGCCGGATCCTCCTCCGTTGAAAATTCCATTGAAAACTACCGCTGATATCCTGTTAAATCCCTGGTCGAGCCATTGGGTAATATCAATTTCCTGATCCCAGTAACCGACAAAATGGTCAGCGTATTTATCATCAAGCACCAGATTTCCGTTTACCCAAACTCTGATTCCATCATCAAAACCGAGTTTAAGAATAGCCTGATCGAAGGCATTGCGGATATGAATATCTTTGATAAACATGGCCTGATCGGGGGCTTCGCCCAAAATTCCGTCATCAGCGTCAAGCGGTGTTGAGCCATAATGCCAGCCGAGAGATTGCAATGGAGCCAGATATTCGGTTTCGATTTCCCAGACATAGGCATTTTCGCTGTTGTTGGTGAAACTGAGATTTTTGATTTTGTTTTCACCCGGGATCATGGTTTCATTAAACGATTCGGGGTCAAATGAAAACTCAAAGTTTTGGATTATTCCGTTACCTTGAACCTTTACCACCCAATTGGGCAAATCGGGGTGGTCGCATTCGATATTAATTTCGTCTGAAAAAAAGCCTTCGCTGCCGGGAGCAAAGGTGACTGAGATCATGCATTGTCCGCCATTGGGCTCGACTACGCACGATGGAGGATCAAAAGAAAATTCCCATGTTGAATTGGTTATCGAACTAACATGTATAGTTTCGGTTCCGTTGTTGGTCATAAAAAATTGCATCACTCCAGCATCACCTGCAGTTACACTGCCAAAATCGAGCAGCAATGGGCTGATCAGAAAATTGCCAACGCCCGGACCTGTATATTTGTACACCACCGGCCTGAATACATCCTGTCCCACCTCAATTTGTGCTCCTAGCCAGCCTGATTGCCAGTCGAACCAATCCATTTGAAATACTTTATAGAAATCAATCATTCGGTCCCAGTTTTGCCCATAGTCGCAGCTAACCGTTAACCCGTTGCGCAGGTATGCCCCGCTTGAAACGAGTGTGCCGGGAGTGCCTGGAATATAATCTAAATCCCAGTTCAACAAATCTCCGTCAAATCCGATGATCTGCCATGTGGCTCCACCATCTGATGTTTGCGCCAATTGTGTGGTTTCCCAACTTTGGAGGTCCTGCAGATAACCATTCATATTGTCCCTGAACACAATCCTTGTATGCGAATTGAAAGGGGAGGAGTAGGCCGTCCAGTTCAGCCCCCGGTTATCAGAGCGGAAAACTCTGCCCTTTGTAGTCGAAAACCAAATAGTACTGCCCGATACAGCATAAATACCAACGATTGCATTTTCGCCGGTTAATGGCTCAGGGATACTTGCTGAAGGTACTTTTAGCCATGTTGTGCCGTAATTATTTGTAGTGTAAATATCATACACATTATCGATGGGATCGCCAATGGCAACACCTTGTCCAGCATTCCAGAAATACACAATATCAGGAAATGCAGCGGGATCTTCAAAAACCCCGGGCTGTCGTTCCCAGGTTTCACCAAAATCAAAACTTGCATATATTCCAGCCTGGCTTCCGCTGCCTTGATCGGTTTTGTATAGTGCGGCAAAAGCATACGGAAGCAATGCCGAACCAGAAATCATTGCCGGTGCAAGTCCTTCGTCTCCGGTAATATACCCGGTATTCCATGTATTCCCTCCTGTTTCGCTAACCGAAAACATAGGAGCAAGGTGATTACCGCTGTTATCCTTTGCTGTTATCCACACCACATTTTCACTTACGGCATCAACACAGGAAACTTCGTAATATTCCGGAAATCCGGGGTCCTGGATTATAAATTGAGCCATCAGACCAAAAGGAAAAAACAGGCCTGCAAAAAAAAGTAACTTTTTAATTTTCATAACTTTTCATTTTTTAAGATTGTTATTTTCGAAACCTTTTTTCAGATATGTAAAAATACGGAAAGATTTTTCACATAGGCAAATATTAGATACGTTTCGGAGGAAAAATTATATCCGGAATTTATTTGTGCTTAATTTCAGCGGGTATCAGGAGGATTTTTTAGAATGTTTTGGGAATAAAATTACTTCTGAACCACTTGACAAGCACCTTATTAATCTCTACATTTGTACAAATATCCAAATCTTTATTTGCTATGAAACAGATTTTAAAGAAAATAAAGCTGTCAGGTGTTGCCATTTCGCTTTTTGTGCTGATTATGCTGATGCTCAGTATTTACTTTTTTGTAAGGCTTTCGAAAAACCAGCAAGACCTCGAACAGCGCGGTTTCAGAACACTTAACCAGCTTGGTGTTGCCATGAAGGAAAAAGATACTGTAATAAGGAATATTGTAAAAAATAGCAGTGACAGTTCACTCAAGGACCAAAAGCGAGGATTTAAAAAGACTTCAATCAGGCAAAGTCTTAAAGTCTCGAACCTGCCGATTTCCATTGATTCGCTTGTGTATAAAATGAAAGGTAATGACCAAACTCCCAAAGCTGATCCAACCAGTACAAAACATCCATCAAAAACAATCAGTGTTTCCAATGTAGATAGTTTATCAAAGATCGAGACTTCTTCAAAGAAGAGCGTGTCATCGTTCAAAATGAGTTCTTCCGTGGCAGAATCTGTGGTATTCGAAGAGAAATCCGCCAAAAGAGAATCGTTATGTAAAATGAGTATTCAGGATTTTGTAGCGCCGCTGCTTAAAAGAAGAGATTTTTTTTCGCATTATGTTTTACTCCGGAACGACACGATTGTGTTCAGTACTTTTGGCGGAGACGCCCATCTTTCGAAGGAGAAATTTAAAAAGGCCGAAATTCAGAATTCGATGTTAAGTTTTTCAAATCTTTCAAATAAAACAAATGAAGATTCGGTTTTACTGATTCAGGCAGGCTTTAGCCAAAGTGTGAAAATCCAGGGAAAGGACTACATTTTTTTTGCGATACCATTAAAAATGAATTCAAAACCAGATTGGTATCTGGGAGGTTTGATCGAAGAAAATATCTTTTTATCATGGAAAAGAAGTCTCCCTTTCGAAATCCTGATTTATACCATTCTTGTTCTGTTTTTTGTCATTTTTAGTTTTCCTGTATTGAAAGTGTTTTTATCGGGGCCACTCGAAAAACTTTCAAGGTTTGGTCATACGCTTACAGGGCTTGCGTTGATTGCAATCCCTGTTCTGATCGTGGTTCTGATGTCGGAAATCTTATTGAGCAACCGTTTAAAACAGAATAATTATAATCAGCTTAAAAGATTAAACGAAAAGGTAACCAGTGAGTTTAAAAAGGAATCCGGTTTGATATTAAAGCAATTAAAGGATTATCAAAATGCGGACTTTGATTCAATACCTAAGCCTGTACTTTCAGTTCTCGATTTGAAACTTGATCAATTCAAACCATTCAAATACCGTTTTTTTAAGGCATTTTTTCCTGCCGACAGTATGGGGAAACAGCCTTTATACCTTACGCCCTATAAGGAGGGGCAAAAATCGAATGTAGCAACCCGCGACTACTTTTTGCATCCTGATAAGTACAAAGACACGATTAAAGAAGACGCGATTAAAAACAAAGACACCATCTGGTACAATCTGGAGCCAATTTATTCGAATACTTCCGGTGAATGGATTATTGCTTTTTCGATACCGGCAAAGAAGCAAAATTCGAGCAGGATTATTGCCATCACTTCATCCATGTATTCATTAAAAGACCCTGTTTTACCTGATGGATTTAAATATTGTTTGATCGATCAGTCAGGCAAGATCTGGTATGATTCTGAAGAAATTTACAACCTGAGCGATAATTTGCTCATCGAAACCGGCAATAATCAAAAGCTGGCTTTCGCCTTAAAATCAGATAGCCATGCAAAGTTTAAGGTGAGCATCCGAAACCAAAAACACCTTTTGTACATTTCGCAGGTTCCCGGCATCGAGCTTTTTGTGGTAACGCTGGTAAATCCAGCCCGGACAAATGCCACGGAAGCCTTGACTACGAGCACGGTTATCGGGTTTTTTGCAGTGCTTTATCTTGTTTTACTCGTTGTGATTGGCCTGATAAAACTGGCAACATATAAAAAAACCAGGCTGATGGGCCGGGAATATTTCTTTTCGTGGCTTACACCTAAAAAGAGCAAAATTTTAGTATACCAAACTTTATTGGCAATTAACGGTGTTGGCTGCGTTTTTTTGCTCATTTTGAGTACAACGGGTGTTTTTGGATTGATTTCGGTTGGCCTTTTATCAATATTTTTTTTGCTGCTGATAACAGGACATTTTATCCTGATGTATTATTTTCTGAATTTCTATCGCTTCAGGCAGCCGGAAGTTGAGCATGATCAGCCCGTCTGTTTAAAAGTTTACACCCACTTCATTTTTTCATGGCTGCTTTTTGGTTCCATTTTGCCTGCTTTGATTATGATGGGTTGTTTTACTGCCGCCGAAAGTAAGATTTATGATCAAAACCAGCTTTGTGGCCTTGCCGGCAAAATCAACGAACGGACATTGGTTCTTAAAGATTTTTTCGATGAGAATTATAATAAGAATGCCCGTGATTTATTATTCGACCAAAGAAATAATGAAGGCCTTTATTACGAGGTGATGAATTTTAAAAAAGGAGAATCAGGGCAATCATTAGACTCCGGCACAAGGCTCGGTTTCCTTAATCAGCCCTATTTTTCGATCATCAGGTCGAATTATTATAAGATGATGGGCGAAACAAAACTTCCGGTTTTCGGGCAGAATTTAAAGCTCTATCAGGTTGACAATGATCCGGCAAGAATGGCCGTTACTTTCGATAAGATATCAGATCCTTTTCCGGGAACCAAAGAAACCATCAGGGATACCCTGATTTCACATCATAGCCGGATAAAGCTCTACAACCCATGCACGCCAATAGTTGGATGGAGCTGGGGTGTTGTTGTTTTCTGGCTGATTGCGCTGCTGCTTATGTATTTGATTTATTACCTGTTGAGCAAAATGCTTTTCATTCTGTTCCCCTACCAGGAATTACATTTCAAAAATACTGATCCCAAAAAACTTCTTCAAATAGTTAAACAAAGCGAGAAAAACATCATTGTAGTTTCCATTCAGAAGGCGGATAAAAAGTATTTTAAGTCACAGGGATATTTTTATATCGACCTGGCTGATAATCCACCTCCAAATTTTCCGGACGATAAATGCATCATTATCCTGAATTTTGAAAAAGGCATTAACGACCCTGTTGATATCGAAAAGAAGCTGCAGTTACTCGATGTTTATTTAAAACACCAGCCTGCCATTTTGTTGCTTGCAAAAACACCGGTTCAACTGCTGAATTACTATAATGAACTCTGGAAAAATGAACCGAACCCAAGGATTTATAAAACGCATCTTCGTTTGTTTGAATCCCTGGTTTCGGCATTGCCGGTTTTCTACACCTTGCCTTTCCGTCAGGAAGAAACCTTTGAATCTTCAGGACAGGTGCTGCAAAAGGATGTGCCGGCTCCCTGCAAAGCAATCGAAGCGATACTTGTGGCCGAAGCTTTGATAAACCCGGACATTGTAAAAATGACACCATTTTTAGAGCTGGAATTTGAAAGCATCTGGAGCAAAGGTTTTTGTGACGATCAGAAGCATTTATGGAAAATGGACCTGGGTTGCAGAAAAGAAACGTTTATCCTCAAAATTCAGGAGTATTCGCGCTCCAGGTACCATGCAATCTGGGATTCGTTAACAAAAAATGAGCAGTTTGTTTTAAACGATCTTGCTGAGGATTCGATGGTCAACATGAATAACAGGGAAATCATAAAATCATTAATCAGCAAAGGCATTCTAAAACTCAACGACTCTTTGGAAATTACCAGCCAGCCATTCAGGAATTTTATACTTACCGATGTTGACAAAACCGAACTCGAAGCCATGCAGAAAACGATACAGCTATCCGGCAACTGGAACCGTTTGAGAATGCCGTTGATTCTGATTGCGGCCAGTATTGGCATTTTCCTGTTTGTAACCCAGCAACACTTCCTGTCGAACCTCAACACCTATCTTATTTCCATTGTCACTATCGCAGGAACATTCCTGAAGTTCAGCGGGATGTTTTCGAAGGGAAAGGTTGATTAAGGTTTAAGCACGGATACGCCTATTTGAAAATCAGCTATTAAACAAAAAGGCTCATCTCATTCTTGTGGATTAATCCATAATCCGGACAGATTGAAGCAATACCCAGGTATTCAGATATTAAAGAGTCTATTGTATTAAAAAAACCTGAAGCGATTGATGTTTATTAACCACATTCTAAGTAGTATTTTTCACATCAAATCTCTTTACTGCAAAAAGCAACTTTTCAAACTCCGATTCCATGATTTTGAATTACCTTTGCTGCTTAATCAGCCCTGTAATGAAAATTGTTTTGACTGTTTTTTTGGTATTCTTTTTTAGTTTGCCCATTTCGTTAAATGCGCAAAATCTTTACTGGTGGTGGCCAAACCATCAGTTAATTCCATCTCAGGAAAACAGCACCAATGTTTTTATTAGCGGTGGAGTATTGGCCTGGGAACACGAGGTTGATACGGCCACAACAGCCATTTATTATCAAATAACCGGAATTACCGAACCCATTTGCCTTTTGTGTACTCCCGGGGTTAAATACACCAAGCCCTTTATTCACGGTGGTTACCCAAATAATCTTGTTTTTTTTGAAGCAAACATAAACGGCAACACCGACATTTATTTAATTCCGGTTGATGGATCGTGGAATCCAATTACCGAAATGCAGCCGCTTACTACAAGTCTGGCAAATGATCATGGTTTTCAATATATCGAAAATTCCTGGCCACGAAAATTTGCCTGGCTCGAAGATGAAACGCTCAAAGTGGCCGACCTTGTTCAAAACGATTACCATTTTACGGTTTCCAATATTATCACCGTCGATTCATCAGGCTGTTCAAGTCCGGTTGTTTTTGAGTTTTACAACTCGTTGTACTGGATTAAAAACATGGGGTTTTATGATGTTGTAAAATATTCGATATCATTGGGTGCAGGCTGGTCGGAGCCGGTTAATATTGATACTGCGGTACAAATAGAAGCACTCAGAAATACCACCTACAATTATCAGCATTTGCAATGGACTTTTAAGGAAGATACAAATTGGTTCATGATGGATTGTTTTCCGGATAATTCTTCATTTTCCTTTGTTATTCCTGATGTTTCACAAGATATTCCTTTCGATTTTGATGTTTGCGATATTGGTTATGGTGTAAAAAGTTCAGGTGCAATGGATGGCAACTTTTTTCAGGCGTACATCAAAAAACACAATGGTTTTAATGAAGTATTTCTTAACCTGGATTATGACATTAATACCTATTACAATTTTTCCAACATGGGCGCCGATTGCAGGAATCCGCAGTTTTTTATTGGCGAATATGCCAGCCCAAACACTTTTATGTTTTATCTTACCTGGGAATCTTTTGTTAACAATTCATGGCAGACTTTTTATTCGAAAACGCCCATCACCTGGGGAGGCATTGAAGAACAAGAAATTGGCCTGATTAAAAATCTTGTTGTATCGCCAAATCCTTTCATTGATAAATTTACCATCAGTTTTGATATCGAAAAACCAGTTTCTTTGGTTATTGACCTCGTGGATATTCATGGCCGTCTGCTCGAAAATTTATGTTCAGAAAAATGTGATGGTGGAAGCTTTTCAAAACAGTTCGACCTTTCCGGAAATGGTTTTACCGGCCCATGCCTGATCAGATTTAATTTCGATGGAAGCTATTCTTTTGTGAAGGTAATCAGGGTGAGATAGCTATTGTAGCAAATTTTCTTGAACCCTATTTTAAAGATTTTTTTAGCTTTTCAGGGTTTTGTCTATCATCCCAAAAACGCACCAATTCAACTTCATTATTTTGAGTTAACCTGTAAAGAAGGCTTATTTGCTGACAGACCGTAACTGCTCTAATATCTTTAAAACCAATTAATTTAAATTCGACATTGCTTTTTTGCAACAAGGATAAAACTTCAAATACATCATCTATAAATTGCTGTGCTTCTTTATCAGTCCATTCCTGAAGCAAATAATCAATGTTGTTTTCAAAATCAGCTCTTGCCTCCGGAGACCAAATGATTTTTCGCATGGTTAAAACTTCAAGGTAGGATATTTTTTTCTAATCTCCGAAATGACTTCATCATGAAATATTCCTTTCCCCGCCTCAAGTGAAGAAATTCCCTCATTAATGGCATTTGTCATTTCGTCATTCATGGTAACTTCTTCATAAATAATGTTGTCATCAATAATCTTTTCTAACTTCTCAATTGTTTTCAGGTTCTTCAATTTGATGTATTTTTCGATAAAATTATATTTCCTCTGCTCTAAAGTAATCATAAATATTTGATTTGAAATTGATGAATCAAAAATACAAAATATTTGCATGAGCCTAAATGCTAATTTTGATTTTATGAAAACTTTTCAAAATTAGGAGAAATGGATTAGTTTTGTTGATTTTCAGGAAGAAAAAATCATTCCACTTTTATGAAAATCGCAATTATCGGATTTGGCGCGGCGGCGATAGGTTTTATCGAACGGGTTAAAAACTCTGACATCGAAATCCATGTTTTTGAAAAAAGCAAAGACATTTATTCGTCGAGTATTTCGGGAATCCGCGCCGACGGAAAACTGTTTGTCTCGAAAGAAATGGGCGGCGACCTCGACATCGACCTCGATCTCCAGAAGCAGTTGGTTGATTTCTGGATTGCAAAAACCGGCAATGGAAATTATGAAACGGGCAGCTCTTTTTCGAACATGGATTATTATAAACAATTCTACAGCAAAGGTTTCCTGCCCATCCATTCCGACTTTTACCACCTCGGCACCGACCAGCTAAAGCAGATTCTTTTTAATATTTACGAGGAATACAGATCTCTGCCCAATATCCATTTTCATTTCGAAAGTCCGGTTAGCCAGGTAAATATTGAAGGCGAAAACGTGACACTCGACTACGACGGGGCATTTGACAAAGTTTATATTGCAGTCGGGCGAAGCGGCCACGCGCTCATCAAAGCCATCATCAAAAAGTACCCGCAAATCGTGCTCGACAGCACCAAAGTTGACATCGGCATCCGTTTTGAATTGCCCAACCACATTGTTGAAGACCTCAACCGTGAGATGTACGAATTTAAAGTGAAGTACAAAAGTAAAACCGGCTACATGGTCCGTACTTTCTGCAACAATCCTTCGGGCTATGTTGTAACCGAAAATTATGGTGATTTTACGACGGTGAACGGCCATGCTAAAATCAAAGAGAAAAGCAAGAACACCAATTTCGCCATTCTTACAACCGTGCAGTTAACCGAACCATTCAACGATCCGATCGGTTACGGCGCAAACATTGCCCAACTATCGAACATGCTTGGCGGGAAAAGAGTGATTTTACAGACCTACAGCCATTTTAAGGATTCGAAACGCACCAAAAACCTTTACCGTGTAAAGCCGACTCTGGATGAGAAAAAATATATCCTCGGTGATATCAACCTGGCGTATCCGCGCCGCATCATCGAAAGCATCATCGATTTTGTCGAAAACCTGGATTTGGTTGTTCCTGGCGTTGCTCATCCCGACAACCTGGTTTATGCGCCAGAAATCAAGTTTTACTCAAATGCACTCAACAACGGGGAATTCAATAACCTGAAATTCATTGGCGATTGCTCTGGATTTACCCGCTCGATTATTTATGCCACAGCCCACGGATACATCATGGGGGAGGATATTTTGAAGGATTTATGATTTATGAAAGTCGCTAAGCGCTTACCGCAGAGCGCTCTGCCCTTTGTGACTTGAGATTTGGGATTTGGGATTTTTGATTCGTTGGTGCCCCGCTATCAAATCTTACTCAGATCAATCTCAAAATTTATAGGTTTTTCCATGGTGCTGCAATGTAAAACGCATTGCTCACAAACCGAAAGTTCGCCGCGAAGACGTTTTTTAACCATATCGTCAATGCGGATTTTGAGTGGCTCAATCTTGATGTGGTTGATGATTTCGGCGGCAAAAGCATACATCAAAAGCATCCTCGAATTTTCGATGCTGATGCCTCGCGAGCGCAGGTAAAACATGGCGGTTTCGTCGAGCTGGCCTACCGTTGCGCCATGACTGCATTTTACATCATCGGCATAAATTTCCAAAAATGGTTGCGAATTTACCGTGGCTTTGTCGGTGAGCAGAATATTTTTGTTGTTTTGATAGGCGTTGGTTTTCTGGGCATCCGGTCTTACCAGAATATGCCCGTTGAAAACCGCGCGTGCACTGTCGTCAACAATTCCTTTAAAAAGCTCGCTGCTCTGGCAGTTTGGGAAGGCATGATCCACAAAAACCTGGTTATCCACATGCTGGAATTTGTCAACAAGATAAACGCCCAAAATGTTGGCTTCGCAGTTTTCGCCGTTCATCCGCACATAATTTTCGTTACGGATAATGCCGCCATTGAGGGTGATGCAGTTTGTCGAAAGCCGTGAATCCCGTTCCTGGTGGAAAAACAATGAGTTGATAAGCGTGGCGACGTCGTTTTTATTCTGAAGTTTGTAATGATCCAGTGAAGCATTTTCGCCGATAAAAACCTCGGTAACTGTGTTGATGAGGCTGCGCTGATGATCGACCGAATCGTCGCACTGAACCAGTTGAAGCTGACTGTTTTTTCCTAATATGACGAGATTGTGATTTTGTACAAAAATATTCTGGTCGTGATGGATGATGTTCACAATCTGAATTGGCATTTTAACCTGCACATTATCCGGCACATAAATAAAAACACCATCGCAGGCAAAGGCGTTATTCAAAGCTACAAAACCACTTTTTTCGTTGTCGGCATAACGGCCAAAATGCTGGTCGAAAAGATCAGGAAATTCTTTTTGTGCCACGGCCAGGCTGCCAACAATCACGCCATCGGCATGTTTTTTTATACCACCGTTTTCCGAAATAAACCAACCATTAAGTTGTGAAATCATGTCGGTTTCGAGATGCGGAATGTTGCACTGGAAAATCCTGGCAAGGTCGATTCCCTTTTGAAAAGTCGGCTCAAAATAATAGTTGTATTCGGCCTGAAGCGATTTTTTGAGGTCGGTATTGCGCCATTTCTCATCTTTATTATCCGGGAAACCGAGCCTTTTAAAGACTTCCAGCGCTATTTTGCGACGATCAGTTATTTCCGGAGTATCAGATTTAAAAATCAGATCGTGGTTGTCGTCAAACAATTTCACCATCTGAGCGGCGAGCGAAAAATCTTTTGTGAGTATTTCCATAATTGTTAAACCTCTGATTTTAACCAGTCGTAGCCTTTTGCTTCTAATTCGAGGGCTAGTTCTTTACCGCCGGTTTTAACGATTTTCCCTTCAAAAAGAACGTGGACAAAATCGGGGACGATAAAATCGAGCAAACGCTGGTAATGTGTGATGACGATGGTTGCGTTTTCATCGCTCCGGAGGGCGGTAACGCCGTTGGCAACGATTTTCAATGCGTCAATGTCGAGGCCTGAATCGGTTTCATCCAAAATGGCGAGTTCGGGTTGGAGCATTGCCATCTGGAAAATCTCATTTTTCTTCTTTTCACCACCCGAAAAACCTTCGTTAACCGAGCGGTTCGTGAGTTTCGACTGGATGCCGACCAGTTTTTTAGCTTCTTCCATTTTTTTTAGAAAATCGCCAGCCGAAATCTGTGGCAAGCCTTTATACTGCCTGATTTCGTTAACGGCGGTGCGCATAAAATTGGTGATGCTTACGCCAGGAATTTCGACAGGATATTGGAAACCGAGAAAAATCCCTTCACGGGCCCGGTCTTCGATGGGAAGATCCAGCAGGTTTTTGCCTTTGTAGGTGATTTCGCCTTCGGTAATATCGTAAATTCCTTCCCTTCCGGCGATAACGCCCGCAAGTGTTGATTTTCCGGTTCCGTTAGGTCCCATGATAGCGTGAACTTCGCCGGCATGAATTTCGAGATCCAGGCCTTTTATAATTTCCCGCCCGTTAATGGCGACATGCAAATTCTTTATTGATAACATATTTCGTTTTTATTTTACCACGGAGACACGGAGAACACGGAGGTTTATTTTTTAAGGTATTCTCTGTGTTTCTCTGTGTTCTCCGTGTCTCCGTGTTTATTTTTCTTTCTCTGTTGTCTAAAATCTTTCTCTGTGTTCTCCGTGCCTCCGTGGTTAAAACTACCCAACACTTCCTTCCAAACTTATCGAAAGCAACTTCTGTGCTTCAACGGCAAATTCCATTGGCAACTGTTTTAAAACTTCCTTGGCATAGCCGTTTACGATGAGGCCGATAGCACTTTCGGCGCTGATGCCGCGCTGCTGGCAGTAAAACAACTGGTCGTCCGAAATTTTGGAAGTGGTTGCTTCATGCTCAACAATGGATGATTTATTTTCGGTTTGGATGTACGGAAAAGTATGTGCCCCGCATTTGTCGCCCAAAAGCAGCGAATCGCATTGCGAAAAGTTCCGCGAATTTTCGGCACGCCTTGTCATTCTTACCAAACCGCGATAGCTGTTGCTGCTGTGACCTGCCGAAATTCCTTTGGAGATGATGGTGCTCTTGGTGTTTTTGCCGAGATGGATCATTTTAGAGCCGGTGTCGGCTTGCTGATAATTATTGGTGACGGCCACCGAGTAAAATTCGCCCACCGAATGGTCGCCCATGAGGATGCAGCTTGGATATTTCCAGGTGATGGCCGAACCCGTTTCAACCTGTGTCCAGGAAATTTTGGAAGCAGCGCCGCGGCACATCCCGCGCTTGGTGACGAAATTATAAATCCCGCCTTCGCCTTTGGCATTTCCGGGATACCAGTTCTGTACGGTCGAATATTTGATTTCGGCATCTTTCATGGCCACAATTTCCACAATGGCGGCGTGCAGTTGGTTTTCGTCGCGCTGAGGCGCCGTGCAGCCTTCCATGTAGCTCACATAGCTGCCTTCGTCGCCAACAATGAGTGTGCGTTCAAACTGACCGGTGTTAGCTGCGTTTATCCTGAAATAGGTTGATAATTCGACCGGACAGCGCACGCCTTTTGGGATGTAACAAAATGAGCCATCCGTGAAAACTGCCGAATTGAGTGCCGCAAAATAGTTGTCGGTGTAAGGAACCACCGAGCCAATGTATTGTTTTACAAGGTCGGGATGATTTTGAACTGCCTCGGAAAACGAACAAAAAATAATACCGAGTTTGCTCAGCGTATCTGTAAAAGTGGTTTTCACCGAAACGCTGTCAATTACTGCGTCAACGGCCACGCCTGAAAGGCGTTTTTGCTCCTCGAGGGAGATGCCGAGTTTTTTAAAAGTATCGAGCAATTCGGGGTCAACTTCATCGAGGCCGGCCAGTTGTTTTTTCTTTTTTGGTGCCGCATAAAAAATGATCTCGTTGTAATTGATGGCCGGATGGTGAAGGTGCGCCCAGTTTGGTTCTTTTATTGTGAGCCAGTAGCGGTAAGCCTTGAGCCGGAATTCGAGCATCCAGTCGGGCTCGTTTTTTTTAGCTGAGATAAAGCGGATAATATCTTCGTTGAGGCCTTTGGGGGCCATGTCCATCTCGATATCTGTGTAAAACCCGTATTTATATTCGCTTTTGGTAACTTCGTCGAGTATTGTGTTTCCGTCTTTTTCCATAAAAAAAATAAAATTTAACGCCGGAATTCAAAATTTAGCCGGGGTGCAAAAGTAATTTATTTAAGTCTTTTAAGTACCGAATAAACATTTCGTTAATGGAATGGTTCAGTGAAATGATAATTAAATAGTTTGGATTTAAATTGCAAAAAATCAGGTTTTTATCCGGAAAACAAAACTCAGATAATTTTTGAGAGAATGCTGTGCTTCTTTTTGAGCTCCTCGATTGTGCGGTCGAAATGCCTGATTTTACGAAAACTGCGGATGACGAGATAAGCTCCCAAAATTAGCAGGATGAGTAAAATCAGCATGAGTGGAAGCAGCAGATAAAGCACCTTTGAAAAATCGTAAAAACCTGATGTGGCAATCAGCACACTGAGCACCGAAATGGTGATGGTGATTACCGCAAGGCCGGTCCGCAGGACAGATAGGGAGGTTCGTTTTTCGGCGAGAAGCAGTTGAACCTCGTTGAGAATAATTTGATCAGGTTCGGGATTATGATTGGTTTTCATCGTTGATTAGAATATTAAATATTTCCAAAAATACAGAGATTTCTTGTGCTAACTAAAAACAATGATGAAAAGCAAACGATCAATGCCTGTCCAATCCTTTTTATTATAAATTCTTAAAGTAATT
>CAJATL010000265.1 GCA_903944895.1 uncultured Bacteroidota bacterium | reverse complement strand
ACGGCTCGAAGCATAACGTGCCGGTATGATTCCTAAAATTTTCATGTCCTATTTTTTCTGACCAAACTCCATTAAAAATGCCTTGATAAATGCTTCAAGATCGCCGTCCATCACAGCCTGCACGTTGCTGGTTTCGTAACCTGTGCGCACGTCTTTCACCAATTTGTAAGGATGCATCACGTATGAACGTATCTGCGAACCCCACTCGATTCTTTTCTTGCTGCCTTCGATTTCGGCGATAATTTCCTTTTTCTTGCGAAGCTCGATTTCGTAAAGCTGCGATTTGAGCATAAGCATAGCTTTATCACGGTTTTGTTGCTGTGAGCGGGTTTCCTGACATTCGACCACAATTCCTGTGGGTGCATGTTTGAGCCTCACGGCAGTTTCGACTTTGTTTACATTCTGGCCGCCGGGTCCGCTGGAGCGGAAGGTGTCGAAACTTACATCCGAAGGATTGATGTCGATTTCGATCGTGTCGTCAATCAGAGGATAGGCGTAAACTGAAGCAAACGAAGTATGGCGTTTGTTGGCAGAATCAAAAGGCGACAGGCGCACCAGGCGATGAACGCCACTCTCGCTTTTGAGGTAACCAAAAGCAAAATCGCCTTCAAATTCAAGCGAAACCGACTTAATTCCGGCAACTTCGCCTTCCTGAAAATCGACTTCCTTAACCTTGTAATTGTTACGTTCGCCCCATCTGATGTACATTCTCATAAGCATTTCGGCCCAATCCTGGCTTTCGGTTCCGCCGGCTCCCGGATTGATGTGCACAATAGCGCCAAGTTTGTCTTCTTTGCCGCTGAGCATATTTTTAAACTCAATATCTTCAACCAACTTGAGCGTTTTTTGATATTGATGGTCAAGCTCGTCTTCGGTGGCGTCGCCTTCTTCAAAAAATGTGAACATTACGTTCAGGTCGTCAAAAGCCGCGATAATGTTTTGATAAACGTCGGTCCAGGATTTTTTTTCGTTGATCGATTTTAAGATCAATTCTGCCTTTTTCGAATCGTTCCAAAAAATGGGCTGGTGGGTCAGGTCTTCTTCTTCTTTAATTTTTTCTAATTTGGTATCAACGTCAAAGATACCTCCTGAGAGCCGTAACACGTTTGCCAAGCTCTTTAATGTTTTCTGGTGATGTCATAAATTATGCTGTATTAATTCATTTAAATAACTTTCTAAAGTAAACCGTTGACCGGGAGATTACCTCCGAAATTCCTACTAAGCTCTGCATTTCAATTTTGCTTTTCACTGCAGGATGAGCACGAAAACCCAACCTGGGTTTAGATGCTATTATTGTGCGGGCATTATTTTAGTTCAAATCTTACTAATATTGAATATTCTATGGTTATCTTTTCAAATTCGATATCTGGCATTGATGACTCATTTTGATCTAAAGATGAAGAACCCCTAATACGTACATTAACTCCGGAAACTGTATTTGACATAACGTTCGACAAATATTGATTATCCAGTTCTTGTATAAAAATTGCCCTCCCAATACTCTGGTTGATTGATGAAGTCAGGAACTCAGCTTTTTCTTTTGCTGCTTTTATCGCGTCCATTTTTACATCTTTTCTAAATTGGACAATCTTTGAATTGTCTAATTTCTCTATAGATACATTTGAAATACCAAGTTTTTGAAATTCAAAATACACCTTCTGCATTGTCTTTGTATCATGAACAATTAATTGATATTCTTTTGTCAGGACTATATCAGCCTTGCCAATCCAAAATGACTTGAAGTTACTCGCAAAATCTTTGACTGATAAATCTTTATTAATGTCGATACCCAATTCTGTAAGGTCATTAATCATTAATTTCTCAATCTCATCAAGGCTAAGTTTATCCTTATTATCCTTATCACCCAGAATAATTTTCAAATAAATCAAATCCGGAACAATGTCCATTTCAGCCTTCCCAATGACCTCAATATAGTTTTGATCGATGAAGTTTTTCTCCCCGTTCTGTGAAAATACAGTCAGAGATGCTATCAAAAATAATCCAAGAATTAATTGCTTCATAAGTTCAAATTTTTTCTACAGGAGCTATAACTTGTTAATGTATTCATATTCATAGCCTTTTGTGGCAAGATAGGCTTTTATCTTCATTTCACGTTTAAATTCGTCGTCTTCGTCGGTTTCCTTTTCTTTTTTGAGTTTTAGAAACCGGAGGTTTTCGAGATATTGTTTTTCATCGATGCTGCTGAAGGCTTTGTCGATGATTTCGGCAGGGACGAAGCGCTGTTGAAGTTCGAATTGAATTTTGAGCCTCCCCCATCGTTTTTGGTTGATTTTACTTCTCGTGAAAAGATCGGCATATCTTAATTCCGACAAATAATTTTCCTTCAAAAGCTCACTGATGATTTCTTCTCTGATTTCTTCCTCAACGTGCCATTCGATCAATTTTGCCTTAACTTCCGAGGTGCAATGTTCCTGGCTGGCACAGTATTTTTTGGCCCTTTTCAGCACTTCATCAAACGTAAGTTTTCCGGTGTTTTCTTTTTTCACTTTTCAGCATTTAAAAGACTTTCGACCAGTTCAGGAACGCCTTTCCCGGCTTTTTCCTGAATTACCGTAAGATTTTGAATTCCCCATGGTGTTTTTGCTTTTGGGTCGATCAGATATTTTGGCGATAAATCCGGGACAAAATCAATCAGTCCGGCAGCCGGATAAACCACAAGCGATGTTCCAATGACGATGAAAATATCAGCATTAGAGGCAATTTCGGTGGCTGCCGAAAAACCATCAACCTGTTCGCCAAACCAAACCACGTGTGGCCTTAGCTGGCTTCCTTTTTCGCACTTATCGCCCAATTTCAATTCCCAGCCTTCGATGTCGTAAATTAATTCAGGATCAACCGTGCTTCGCGATTTTCTAATCTCGCCATGCAGGTGAAACACATTTTTTGAACCGGCCCTTTCGTGCAGATCATCAACATTTTGGGTGATTATCTGAACCTTAAATTTCTCTTCAAGTTTTACCAAAGCAAGATGCGCCGGATTAGGTCCGACTTCGAGTAACTGTTTTCGGCGGATATTGTAAAACTCAAGAACCAATTCCGGGTCAGTATTCCAGGCATGTGGGCTTGCCACTTCTTCGAAGCGATAATTCCGCCACAAGCCATCGCTGTCGCGAAAAGTTTTTACGCCACTTTCAGCACTAACACCTGCACCCGTGAAAACCACCACATTCTTCATTAAAACTGCCGTTTTTTTAAATAGAAAAAGGCATTCCGGTTGTAGCCGAAATGCCTGCAAAATTAAATATTTTCTTCCCTTCAGTCGCCAAACAGGTTCATGTCGTCGAGCACCTTGGTGAGCAAACGCACCTCTCTGGCCGACTCCTGCAGCATTTTATATTCTTTTTCGTTCAGGTTAAGTTCGATAATTTCTTCGATACCATTTTTACCCAGTTTAACCGGAACACCGATGTACAAATCGTCAATTCCATATTCGCCTTTAAGGCGGGCACAAACCGGGAAAATCCTTTTTTGATCGTCAACAATGGTTTCGACCATTTGCGCTGCGGCAGCACCAGGAGCATACCAGGCAGAAGTTCCCATCAGGTTAACAAGTTCACCTCCACCTTTCCGGGTTCTTTCAACAATTTTATCAATTTCATCTTTACCCAGCAATTCAGTAATCGGAATGCCTTTTACCGAGGTGTACCTTCTCAAAGGAACCATCGAATCGCCGTGGCCGCCGAGTAATAATGACTGGATGTCTTTTGGAGAAACGTCGAGAGCATCGGCCAAAAACGCGGTGTAGCGTCCTGTATCTAAAATTCCGGCCATGCCAAACACTTTTTGTGCAGGTTTATTGGCGGCTTTCCAGGCAGCGTAAGTCATTACGTCGAGTGGGTTTGAAACGACGATGATGATGGCTTCAGGAGAATACTTGATTACCTTTTCGGTAACATCAACGATGATTTTTGCATTGGTTCTTATCAAGTCGTCACGGCTCATTCCTGGTTTGCGCGGGATTCCCGAAGTTATCACAACAATTCCCGATCCTTTGGTCCGCAGGTAATCGTTGGTAACACCCACAACGCGGGTATCAAAGTTATTAATCGATGATGTTTGCCAGATATCAAGCGCCTTGCCCTCTGCAACACCTTCTTTTATGTCAACCAGTACAACCTCTTTACAAAGGTCTTTGTGTGCTATCACATTTGCACAGGTTGCACCTACATTTCCTGCTCCGATTACTGTAATACGTTCCATAATTATTTTGATTTAATTCATTTTTTCTAAAAGCCCGTTAAATAATAGGGTGAGCAAAACTATAAAATATACAGCTATTTGATTTCATGCGATTTTGAGACTTTGATAATTTATGAAATTTTAACAGGCTCCAGTGCTGTTCCTCAGGAAGGTTCTTAGGTCACACAACACTGTCAAGATCGGTGTTGATCGCTTTTGACGAAAGAATGATTACAATAATAAGCGTTCCCAAGGCGACGATCCCAAGCAGGAGGTAATCTTTTGAAAGCAGGCAAAAGTTATATAATCCCTGAAAGAAAATTGCTGCCCCAAGTCCGGTGTAAGAATCGACAAAATTTGTCCTGAATTTTGTCATTCCAAGGAAAAAACCCATAATTACGGCAAACAAAAGGTTGGCAAAAGGCAATGTAAAATTAACAGCATGAACGTTTAGTAAATCAGACCAGAAAAACGAAAAATAAATGTTGGCAGCAGTTACAAAACCTAACGAAATGTTGATCATGTATAGAATTCCATCTGCGGGTTTTGAGATGATATCTTTTGGAAGAAAGTAAAAACGCATCAAAAGGAATTTTGAAAACTCTGCAAAAAAGCCCACTAAAAAAAACGAAAACAAAATAATCCTGCGGATACTTCTTTCGTGAATTAAATTCATGTGGTCGGCAACGATAAGCGCAAGTATCATTGGAATCACGGTGAGCATTCCCAAAAAATAGGAGCTTAAATAAGCCTTGTAGGCTGCTTTATCCATCATTTTAAACGACAACATAGCCATAAAAACCATGAGCGCAGGTGCGATGAAAAATGAGATCAAACTAAGTGAATCCATAATATTAATGATTGCCGGGTGTAAGAGTATTTTTCTAAATTTACAGCAAATTTAGAATTTATTCGATAGCGCATCATTTTTTTGTAAAAAAATCATGATTATTAATCAAATAAAACCGATCGTTCGCATAATTTAAAATAGGAATCAAAGATTTGGAAGGCATTGTAATTAAATCTACCGGTAGTTGGTTTACTGTGATGGCAAAGGATGGCACTTTTGCGGAATGTAAACTGAAAGGCAATTTCAGGATGAAAGGCATTAAAACCACAAATCCTGTTGCAGTTGGCGATAAAGTTGATTTTTTGCCCGATAAGGATGAAAATGCCGGGCTGATTACCAAAATATTTCCACGCAACAATCATATTATCCGAAAGGCCACCAACCTCTCGAAACTCTCACACATCATTGCTGCAAATATCGATCAGGCTTTGCTGGTGGCTTCGCTTTACGAACCCAGGACTTCGGTAGGTTTTATCGATCGTTTTCTGGTTACTGCCGAAGCTTATCACATTCCGGCAATCCTCATTTTTAATAAAATTGATATTTACGATGAAGAGCGATTTGCTGAACTCGATAAAATTACCGGGATTTATCGTGCTGCCGGATACCCTTGTTACGCTGTTTCGGCACGTACCGGCGAAAATGTGGAAACCTTAAAAGCTATAATTAAAAATAAGACCAACCTCTTTTCAGGGATTTCAGGTGTTGGAAAATCAGCACTGGTAAACGCAATCGAACCGGGCCTTTCGTTGAGAACCGGAATAATTTCGGATTATCATAAAAAAGGAAAACACACAACCACTTTTCCCGAAATGCATCCACTGTCGTTTGGTGGTTTTATCATCGATACGCCCGGCATCAGAGAGTTTGGTCTGGTTGATTTCAGAAAAGAAGAAATTGCTGAACGTTTCCCTGAAATGCGCCATTTTATGCACGATTGCCAGTTTAATAATTGCTCACACATTCACGAGCCAAGATGCGCAGTAAAAGATGCTGTCGAAAGGGGTGAAATCCCCGCTTCACGCTACGAAAGTTACCTACGTATTTACAAAGATGATTATCTCGACATGGAGGAGTGGGAATGGGAATAACATCTGCCGGCGAAACCTGGATAGAAAAATGTCCGTTGTCGAAAAATGAAATTTATTCAAAGCCTTTTCGTTTTAGTTTTTTAAATTCAAAATGCTGCCTGTTATAAAACACTTACAATGAAAGCCTCCGAACTCATCAATACCAATATTCTGCCTTTGCGCAAATCCGACAAGGCAGGCACTGCTTTGCATTGGATGAATGAGTACAAGCTGAACTATTTACCGGTTGTTGAGCATCAAAAATATCTTGGGCTGGTTTCCTTTTCGGAATTATCCTCCCCGGATGATGCTGACAAAAATGTTGGGAAATTCACAAAAAACCTTATCAGACCTCATATTTTAAGCGATGAGCATTATTATTATGCACTTAAAATTATGGCCGATTTCAAAGTAACCGTTTTGCCTGTCGTTTCTGGTAATGATGTCTATTCCGGTCTTATCACCCAGGATATTCTTCTGAACCATTTGTCAGAAACTTTGTCGGTTCAAAACCCTGGAGGAATTATTATTCTCGATATCAATCAACACGATTTCAGTCTTGGGGAAATTGTAAGAATCGTTGAATCGAACGACACAAAAATTTTAAGTACCGGAATCAAAACCATGCCCGATTCAACATTAATCGAAGTTACCCTTAAACTCAACAGGATCAACATCGAAGCCGTTATTCAGACGTTTAACCGTTTTCACTATGAAATTAAGGCCTATTATGGTGAAAATGCAAATGATGAAGACTTGCTTCGCGATCGTTACGATTCGTTGATGACTTATCTGAACATTTAGTTTTCTTTTAAAAAATTACCTTTTTTCGATTATTATTGATGTTTGGTGAAATTTGCCGATGAGGATACTTTTATTTTTAGTTTTAAGCTTTGCAGTTGGTGCCGCTTTTAGCAGAAGTGGTCAGCATCCGTATATTTCAGAAGGCAATGACAGCATAAAAATTTATTCTGACCTGTCAAACATACATTTGCACGTTGTGATTGATTCCATCCTCATCGAGGGGAACAAAATTACCAAACCACGGATTATCCTGCGGGAACTTAACTTCAAAACCGGCGATTCAATTGCGGTTTATCTGCTGTCGGAAAAGTTTTCAAAGTCATCCGAAAACCTGCTAAAAACTTCATTATTCAATTTTGTTACTCTCAGCGATTCGGTGCTTACCACAGGTGATTATTCGAGAATTATTGTCAAAATCAGCGTTATCGAGCGCTGGTATTTATGGCCGTTCCCGATATTTGAAATTTCTGACAGAAATTTTAACGCGTGGTGGAAAGAAAAAAATTTTGGTAAGATAAATTATGGCCTTTACCTGATCAAAGAAAATATGCGTGGGAGGATGGAAAGACTCAATCTTTTGATCCGTTTTGGTTACGATGAGCGGTATGAAATAAGTTACGACATCCCTTACATCAACAAAAAGCAAACCTTTGGTGCCGGGCTTGGTACGGGATGGCGGCAAAACCATGAAATCGCCTACAAAACTGTCGACAACGAACTTCAGACCATCCGCGTTGAAAACGATTACCTGTTCAAACACTTTTATTCGTATTTTCAAATTACCCACCGGCCAACACTTTACCAATATCATGTGCTTCAGATCAACTATAATTTTTATGCCTTCGGCGATACAATTCTGAAACTGAATCCTGATTATTCGTTTAACAACCAAAGCACCAATGAGTTTTTTACGCTGTACTACCGTTTTATGACCGATCACCGCGATTCGAAAGTTTACCCGCTGAAGGGAAGTTTGTCGCAATTTGAATTTACCAAAAGCGGCTTTGGATTGCTTAAAAATGGCGACATCAGCATGATGGATTTAAAAGGTGCGTACCGCAAATACATTGGTTTATCCAAAAAATTTCATCTCTCGGTTGATCTTGCTGCTAAAATTTCGACCAACCGCGACCAACCTTATTTTTTCCAGAAAGGGCTGGGCTACGACCGGAATTTTGTGCGGGGTTACGAGCTTTATGTTGTTGATGGCCCGAGCTACTGGGTTTCGAAAAACACCCTTAAATACAGCCTGATTCCCACGCAGGTAAAAACCCTGGGCTTTATCAACTCCGAAAAATTCAACAAAATTCACTATGCTGTTTATCTCAATGGTTTTTTTGATGCCGGTTATGTGGACACCTATAAAAACTATGATGTGAACAGTTTATCAAACAAACTGATGTTGGGCGGTGGTTTTGGTTTGGATGTAGTGACATACTATGACCTTGTTTTTGGTGTCGAATTTTCAATAAACCGTTCGGGTGACCAGGGATTTTTTATTCATTTTAAAAACACGCTTTAGCCTACCAGTGTGTTGATCATCCTGGTTCATTTTTAATACAGGCTTTTCGGTTTATTAGTTTGGAAAATCGTTTACTTTTGCCGGAAACGTTTTTGTTCTAATAATTTAAAGCCCATGAGAATCGCAATTTTTGGTAAAAATTTCGCCGATGAAAATGCTGTTTACATGCAGCAATTGCTCGATAAACTCAAAATCAGCAATTGCTCTCTGATGATTTTTGAACCATTTTTAAAAATCATTACCAACCGGGTGACCATTCATTGCGATTATCGTGTTTTTAATACCCACGAAGAACTTCGGAATAATGCCGAGATGCTTTTTTCGATTGGCGGCGACGGCACATTTCTCGACATCATTACCCTGGTGAGGGATTCGGGAATACCAATCCTGGGGATCAACCTCGGACGGCTGGGTTTTCTCTCCAGCATTTCGAGAGATGAAATTCTGCTTGCCGTGGATAAAGTGCTCGAAAAAAAGTTTACACTGGAACAAAGAACCTTGATTTCGCTTTCAACTTCGCAAAATCTTTTCGGAAGCCTGAATTACGCGCTCAACGAACTCACTGTTACAAAAACCGACAACAACTCATTAGCCATGGTTGAAGTTTATGTAGACGATAAATTTTTAAATACTTATTGGGCTGATGGGTTGATTGTGGCCACACCCACCGGATCGACGGCATATTCGTTAAGTTGTTACGGTCCGATAATTTCGCCAGGCTGCCAGAATTTTGTTATCACGCCCATCGCCAGCCATAATTTAACGGTACGCCCGATTGTAATTCCCGACAATTGTATTATAAAATTAAAGGTTGGTGGACGAAACAGGCATTATCAGGTTGGACTTGATTCGAGGTATGAGATGATCAACAATCACGAAGAACTTATTGTAAAACGTGCCGGTTTTACCATCAACGTCATCCAGCTTTACAACAAGGATTTTTATTCGACCATTCGCGAAAAACTGCTCTGGGGAAAAGATCAGCGGAATTAATTTCAAATCACAAATTTCAACTATCAACTATCAAATCCAAAATCCAAAATCATTTACACTCTTTTTCGATGGCAGTAGTAGCTTTGGCCGAGCCATATTGTTTGGCCAATTCCCAATCGCTGCATGCTTTTGTTTTATCACCCGAAAAAAAATAAGCCAGTCCACGGTTAAAATAGGCTTCATGGTATGATGGATTTATCCTGATGGCCTGATCGAAATCGCTGATGGCATTTTTGAAGTCCTTAATCTGCCCGTAAGCAAACCCACGATTAAAAAAGGCTTTTGGGTCGGTTGGAGTAATGTTGATCAATTTTGTGTTTGCTTCGATGGCGCCAGTAAAATTTCCCTGGTAAAGATAGGCCAGCCCCAGATTTATGTAGGCCAGACTGTCGGAATTATTCAGGTTGATGGCTTTTTGAAAATCCCTGGCTGCCTCGGGGTAATTTTTTAGTTCCATCCAGGCTGTACCGCGGTTGATGTAGGCTTTTCCCATTTTAGGATCCATGCTGATCACCGTATCAAATTCCTTAATCCCTTCTTCATATTTTGAGATTTGAAACAAAACCAGGCCTCTTTTATAATGATATTCAACAGTGTTTCTGATTTCGGGACTGTTGTCAAGCTTTTGATTGCCGAAAGGAATCTTCACTTTTCCGCCAGGTTCTAACCTGATGGCAGAATCGTTGTTCGTGCTGGTCAACATTTCCCCACTGGTTTCCAAGTCTGATGTATCACCTGACATTAAAGGTTTATTAGCTTCTTCAGCAGCATTTTCAGGTTTGTTTTGGTTGAGACATCCTGAACATGAAGCCAGAAAAAATAAGGCTATAATTATCGAAATACCCGATCGTACCATAAATTTTGTTTGATTAAGGCGGCAAAGTTAGCAATTTACAAAACTGTATTATCTCTATAATAAAAGAGTTCTAACGAAATTGACCCGTTTTAATGATAGTTTTCATAATTTCGCACGCTAAAATTTTTAAAATGGATTACAACTTTCAGGAAATCGAAAAGAAGTGGCAGAAGTACTGGAGCGACAACAAAACCTTCAAAGCCTACAATAATTCGGATAAGCCGAAATTTTATGTGCTCGACATGTTTCCCTACCCTTCGGGGGCTGGTCTTCACGTGGGGCATCCGCTTGGATACATCGCTTCAGATATTTATGCACGTTTTAAACGACTGCAGGGTTTTAATGTTTTACACCCCATGGGTTACGACGCTTACGGGCTTCCTGCCGAACAATACGCCATTCAAACGGGAACTCATCCGGCGATAACCACCGAAATAAATATTGCCCGCTACCGCGAACAAATGGACAAAATCGGCTTTTCGTTCGATTGGGATCGTGAAGTCCGCACCAGCGACCCGCAATATTACAAATGGACGCAATGGACTTTTATTCAGCTTTTCAATCATTATTATGATAAAAAGACCGATAAGGCCGTTCCGGTTTCTGAACTGATTGCTCATTTTAAAATCTCTGGAAACCAGGGAATTTCGGCTGCCTGTAATCCTGTTGAACCTTTTAGTGCTGACGAATGGAAAAACATGACTGAAAAAGAACAGCAGCAAATTCTGATGAATTACCGCCTGGCTTATTTGGCCGACACGATGGTAAACTGGTGCCCCGAATTAGGCACTGTTCTGGCTAATGATGAGGTAATCGAAGGCGTTTCGGTGCGCGGCGGTCATCCTGTCGAGCGAAAATTAATGAAAGGATGGTTGCTCAGGATATCGGCTTACAACCAACGTTTGCTCGATGGTCTCGACCGCATCGACTGGTCTGAATCAGTAAAAATACAACAGCGCGACTGGATCGGACGTTCCGAAGGTGCTTCGGTGATTTTTAAAGTTGATGGGTACGAAGAACAAATTGAAGTTTTTACTACCCGCCCCGACACCCTTTATGGTGCTACTTTTATGGTGCTTGCGCCTGAACATGAATTGGTGATGAAAATTGCAAATTCGCTGAATCTCAGTCAGATTAAAGAATATATCGAAAAAACCAAAAACCGCTCCGAACGCGAACGCATGACGGAAGTTAAGAAGGTTACGGGGGCTTTTACGGGAGCTTACGCGATAAATCCACTCAACAACGAACGTTTGAAAATTTATATCGCCGACTATGTTTTAGCAGGTTATGGAACCGGTGCAATCATGGCCGTACCGGCTCACGACAGTCGCGACTTCGCGTTTGCAAAGCATTTTTCGCTTCCAATAATACAGGTAGTAAAACGACCTGGCGAAACACTCACCGACCCCAACGAATGGGCCGAATCGTACGATGCCAAAGATGGCGTGATGATTAATTCAGGCTTAATCAGCGGACTGGATGTAAAACAAGCCATTCACCAGATTATCGAACACCTCGAAAAAGAAGAAATCGGAACAGGGCAGATTAATTTCAGGCTTCGGGATGCGATTTTTAACCGACAACGATACTGGGGCGAGCCTTTTCCGGTTTACTACAAAGATGGCATGCCATACATGCTCGACGAAAAAGACTTACCACTCGAACTTCCACCAGTTGATAAATACCTGCCCACCGAATCGGGTGAGCCACCATTAGCCCGTGCCAAAAACTGGGTTACCGAAGATGGCTATCCACTGGAAACCAATACCATGCCCGGATTTGCCGGATCAAGCGGATATTACCTCCGCTACATGGACCCACGCAACGATGATTCCTATTTTTCGGAACAAGCCAACGATTACTGGCGCAGTGTTGATATTTATTTTGGTGGCGACGAACATGCTACCGGCCATCTTATTTATTCTAGATTCTGGAATAAATTTCTTTACGACATCGGGCTTGCCTGCGAAGATGAGCCTTTTAAAAAATTGATCAACCAGGGTAAAATCCAGGGTCGTTCGAGCATTGTTTACCGCATAACAGGAAGCAACAAATTTGTTTCCTTCAATCTTAAAAAGGATTATGAAGTTACGCCCATTCATGTTGATATCAGCATGGTTGAAAATGATGTTCTGGATGTTGAAGCCTTTAAAAAATGGCGTTCCGAACTCGCTGATGCCGAATTAATTCTTGAAGACGGGAAATATGTTTGTGGCAGCGAAGTCGAAAAAATGTCGAAATCGCTTTACAATGTTCAAAATCCTGACGATCTCATCGAAAAATATGGCGCTGATACTTTCAGGCTGTATGAAATGTTCCTGGGGCCTCTCGAAAGCCACAAACCTTGGATTACCAACGGTATAGAGGGTGTTTTCAGATTTATGCGAAAATTGTGGCGGCTTTTCCACGACGAAAATAACCAGTTTAAAGTTTCAGATGAAGAACCAACAGCAGCCGAACTGAAAATTATTCACGGAACCATCAAAAAAGTAAAGGACGACATCGAAAGGTTTTCGTTTAATACCGGAGTGAGCAATTTTATGATTTGTGTTAACGAGCTCACCGAATTAAAATGCTCCAAACGCAGTATTTTGCAGGATTTGGTAGTTCTTATCGCACCTTACGCACCACATATTGCCGAAGAATTATGGTTTTTGCTGGCTAATGAAGGGAGTGTTTCAACTGCCGGATTCCCTGTCTTTAACGAGGAATATCTCCTTCAGAATACCTTTACCTACCCTGTTTCGTTTAACGGAAAAATGAGGTATAAAATCGAACTTCCGGTTAGCATGTCGGTTAACGAAATTGAAGAACAGGTGATAAGCGCCGAAGGCACCCAACGCTGGGTTGAAGGAATGAGAATAAGGAAAATCATTGTTGTTCCAAATAAAATTATAAATGTCGTTGTTGGCTGATTTACAATTTTTGATTGAATAAACAGTTTCTTTCATATCAAAGTCCAGAAAAATCATTTGATGAAAATTAAACTGCATTTCATAGTTCTGCTGGTGTGTTTTTCGCTACAACATACCATTGTTGCGCAGGAATTTAAATACCGTACTGTCGAAAATAACGCCTTTATTACAGGAGAAAAACTCAAATTCAGCGTTTATTACGATGCGATGTTTACCGGGAAAGTTAATGCAGGCACTGCAACAATTGAAGTTAAAAATTCGGGCAGAAAATTTAAAGATCGCGAAGTTTATCAAATTATTGGAGTGGGTAAATCAACACGGACTTTTGATCTTTTTTTCCCGGTTCGCGATCGTTTCGAATCTTATGTCGACAAGCTGGCATTGGTTCCCCACCTTTTTGTGCGACGTACCCGCGAAGGGAGTTATGTTAAAGATGATGATGTAATTTTTGATCATGAAAACGGCACTGCCCAAAGCCGCAAAAAAACGCAATTCGTCGAGCCATTTATTCAGGATATTATTTCGGCTGTTTATTATGCCCGCACCATTGATTTCTCGGATGCCAAAGAAGGACAGAATTTTTCGATAAATTTTTTTTTAGACGATTCGGCCTATGTTTCGGTCATTCAATTTCAGGGTCGTGAAGTCGTTGAAACCTCCCTTGGAGTTTTTAATTGCCTTGCCTTTAAACCGATGGTAGCTACCGGAGAGGTTTTTGGAAATCCTTACCCCATGACACTTTGGGTTACCGACGATGAAAACAAACTGCCGGTTCTTGCAAAATCTGCTGTAATTGTTGGGTCGGTCAAAATGGAGCTGATAAAATATTCGGGACTTGCTCATCCGGTTACTGCGCAATTGAAACGCTGATAATCATCAGACAAAAACATTTGTTATCCTGGTTTATCAGGCATTCAATCGGTACGAATCAAGTTTGATAAAGATAAAAAGTAAAATTGTAAACGCCCATAACGAAGATCCGCCGTAGCTGACAAAAGGCAGCGGAATGCCGATAACCGGAAACAAACCAAGCGTCATGGCAATGTTTACCGCAAAATGGAAAAAGAGAATCGAGGCCACTCCATACCCATAAATCCTGGCGAAATTTGACCGCTGTCGCTCTGCAACAATAATAATCCTGATCAGCAGGGCAATAAAAAGTCCCACAATAACAATGCTTCCTGCAAATCCCCATTCTTCACCAACCGTGCAAAAAATAAAATCGGTGCTTTGCTCAGGGACAAAATTGTATTTTGTTTGCGTTCCATTAAGAAAACCTTTTCCTGTTAATCCTCCCGATCCAATGGCAATCAACGATTGGTTCACATTGTAACCGGCACCTTTCAAATCGGTTTCGATCCCAAGCAGTACATTTATCCTGGTGCGGTGATGCTGTTCCAGGGCGTTATCAAAAGCATAATTTACACTCAGGATAAAAGCCGACATAATTAAAAACATCCCGAAAAGGATGACCAGGTTCTGAAGATTCCTCTTCATAAAGAAAACAAGTAAAATGCAGATGACAAACAATGTGATAATCACAGCAACCGGGTTCAGGAGAAGGGTCATAATAAAAAGCACAACCGAAATCAGACCAATAATCAGGATGGCGCCAGGCATGCCCTCACGGTAAAACACAAAAATAAAAGCTACATAAACAATGGCCGAACCGGTGTCGTTTTGAAGAAATATCAGGAGTGAAGGCAAAAGCAGGATGATCAGCATTTTGCCTACCGATTTAAATTGTTTGAAGTTGACATTAAGCGTGCTCAGGTATTTTGCAATGGCAAGATTGGTGGCAAACTTAGCAAATTCAGCAGGTTGAAGTGAAACTGATCCTATCTGAAACCATGATTTTGAACCACTGATTGTGGAGCCAAATATCAACACAGCAATCAGGATTAATATCATGAAAAAGTAGATCGGGAAAGCAAAAGCAGAGAAAAATTTAAAATCGGTGAGGATAATTACCAATGCCAGAAAAAGCGCAGTTACTATCCAGACCATCTGTTTACCATAACCCTGCGACATGTCGAAAATACTCTGATGATTTTCGTCGTAAATGGCCGAATAAATGCTGATCCATCCAACAAGAACCAGGGCGAGGTATAATGAAACCATCCGCCAGTCGATATTCTGAAATATGTTTGTTTTCGGGTTCAATATCGTGAAATTAAGCTGGCGTTAAACATCTCTTCTTCATAGGTAGGCCGTTCAAATTCCCGAAGCAAATATTTCGCCATCATCAAAGTGGCAATGGGTGTGCCGTAAGCCGAGCCATATCCGGCATTTTCGACAACCACAGCAATGGCAATTCTTGGATTATCTCTGGGTGCAAAAGCGATAAACAGCGAATGGTTTTCGCCATGGGGATTTTGAACAGTTCCGGTTTTTCCGCACATCACTATCGAATCCATTTTGTACCTGCGTGCTGTCCCGTGCGAACCATTATAAGCCAGATACATACCTTCGACAACAGGCTCAAAGTTTCCGGGTTCTACTTTCGTAAACTTCTTTTCGTATTCCTTTACCTCACGTACCTTGTTTCTTGACACGGCCCGAACCAGGTGAGGCGGGTAATAATATCCGCGGTTTGCAATAATTGCTACCACATTACAAAGCTGCAAAGGTGTAACAAGTAATTCACCCTGTCCGATCGAAAGTGACCTGATGGTCATGCTGCGCCACTGACCTTTCCCAAAATATTTATCATAATATTCAGGGGCAGGCACGTTGCCGCTCCGCTCGATGTTAAGGTCGGTATTAAAGGTCATTCCCAGGTTAAAACTATTCACATAACTTTTCCAGTTGATGTAAGCTTCACGGGTATTGGCGTACTTTTTATTTTCGATAATTTTTCGAAAAACATTCCAGTAATAAGGATTGCACGATTGTTCGATGGCTTCGATAAGATTGAGTGGCGAATAATGGTTGTGGCTGCATTTGATGGGTGATGCTGTTACTCCGCCGCATGAGAAAGTTGTTGCAGGAGTTACCACACCTTCCTGCAGTGCAATAGGAGCTTCAACTGTTTTAAAGGTCGATCCCGGAGGATACATCGCCAGCAAAGCCCTGTTGAAAAGCGGTTTAAGGCTGTCGGCATAGAGTTCGTTATAATTTTTACTTCGAATCCTTCCAATCAGTAAATTCGGGTCATAGGTTGGGCTTGAGATAAGTGCAAGAATTTCGCCGGTTGAAGGTTCGATGGCTACAATACTTCCCTTTTTGTTTTGCATCAGTTTTTCGCCATAAGCCTGCAATTCGACGTCGAGGGAAACGTAAAGGTCATTTCCGGCCAAGGGCAAGGTATCGTAAATACCATTTTGGTAACTTCCTTTTTCGCGGTTAAAAACATCGACCATGCTGATTTTTAAACCTTTTTTTCCGCGCAATTCGGTTTCATAAGCTTTTTCGATTCCACTTTTTCCGATGTAATCGCCAATGGCGTAATAAGGATTTGCTTCAATTTCCATCGGGCTTACTTCGCCAATGTAGCCCAGCGAATGGGCTGCAGCAGGTATTGGATATTTGCGCAGGGTACGTGGCTGAACCCAGAAACCCGGATATTTGAAAAGCTTTTCCTCGATGTAGCCGTAATGTTCTTTCGAAATCTGTTCTTCAAAAATAGAGGCCTTGTAAGGCGAATAATTCCTGGCTTTTTTCATCTTTTTGATAAAGGCTTCTTTATCGATTCCTATCAGCCTGCAAAATTGAAGTGTGTCGATGTTTTTTACCAGTTTTGGAACAACCATGAGGTCATAAGCGGCTTCATTGAAAACCATCAGTTTTCCGGTTCTGTCGTAAACCAGGCCTCGTGCGGGATATTGGGTAATATAGCGCAAAACATTGTTGTTGGCCGAAAGAACGTATTTATCGTTAATCACCTGGATATAAAAAAGCCTTGCGGCGAAAATCATCCCAATTACGATAATGATGCCAATAATAACAATTTTTCTACCCTCGTATGCTTTATTTTCTATCATCTAAATTTTTCTTCTTCCCCATGAAAATGGCGCAGCAAAAGTAAACTTACCGCTGATATTATCGACTTTCAAATTTAATTTTTAAAATACCGGAAAGGTTTAAAACTTGCTAATTTACTGATTTTTAACAAGAATTAACGGAGTAGAAACCGTATCGCTTTTATTTCCGGCCCTGTCGATGATGCAGGCTTTAAACATGATGGTGTCATAAGTTTTGCCGGAGGTTGGATCGCTGATGGGGTTGATGGTATCTTCGATAGTTCCTTTAATCCAGCCTTTATAGTTGGGGGGAGCCAGATAAGGAATGCGGGCATTAAAGTTAATGGTATCGATTTCACCGGTTGTTGGATTGTAGCGTGTACCGATTTTCAACTGACCATTTACCATTTTATAGTAAGAAACGAAAAAATTTACTGATTGATCAAACGGTTGCAGGCCGAGGTCACCATCACCATCGGTGTAACTCAGAAGCATAATTCCAAACGAATCAACGTCGGCAAGTGTGCGATACATGGTAAATCCTGAAAACTCCAGTGTGGGTATTGGCGGATATTCCTCTGATTCTTTGCAGGACACCAAAAATGTAACTGCTACAATCAGCAAAACACCTATATTTACAATCGTTTTTTTCATTTGATTCAAATACCTGAAATGAACAGAAATACTTTTATCCAGCAAATTTTTCAGATAAATTCTGACGATAGTTTCAACGAACTGGCGCTCGGAATATTTCGTTATCAATATCAAAACAATGTTGTTTACCACCAATTTGTTGATAAACTCAATGTAAAAATCAGCAAGGTCGATCATTATCTTAAGATCCCGTTTTTGCCGATCGACTTTTTTAAAAGTCACCAGGTTACCTCAGGAATTGAAAAAGCGGCCGGTTTTTTTTCGAGCAGCGGAACCACGGGAAAGCTTACCAGCAGACATTATTACGCTGATTTGGAGTTGTACGAACAAAGTTTTTCAAAGTCCTTCGAACGGGTTTATGGAAAAGTTACCGACTACTGTATTTTGGCTTTGCTTCCCTCCTATCTCGAAAGAAATGATTCGTCGCTGGTTTACATGGTTAGCGATTTGATAAAAAAAAGCGGCCATCCCGATAGCGGCTTTTATCTGGATGAACATCTGAATTTAGCCGGGAAACTCCACCAGCTCGATTCATTAGGGCAAAAAGTATTATTGATCGGCGTTAGTTTTGCCTTACTCGATTTCATCGAAAACCACAACTTCATCCTTCAACACGCAATCATCCTCGAAACCGGCGGTATGAAGGGCCGGCGACGTGAAATGGTTCGTAAGGAATTACATCAACAACTCAGTGAAGGTTTTAGTATTTCCGAAATCCATTCGGAATATGGCATGACCGAACTTTTTTCGCAGGCATATTCTACCGGAAGTGGATTTTTTTATCCGCCTCCCTGGATGAAAATACTTATTCGTGATGTAAACGACCCGTTGACTTTATTGATGCCTGGAAAAACTGGTGGAATAAATATTATCGATCTGGCCAATCTTGATTCGTGTTGTTTTATTGCCACTCAGGATTTGGGGAAAGCCTATAAAGACGGGCCTTTTGAGGTCGTCGGGCGCTTCGATAATTCCGATGTAAGAGGCTGCAACCTGATGGTTTTATAGTTAAAAGGCGTAAGGCGTAAGTCAGGAGTCAGGAGTAGGCAGTTGCCAGCCGGCAGTCAGGAGTCGTAAGGCGTAAGGCGTAAGTCAGAAGTCAGGAGTCAGCATCATGTAAACTAAATATTGAATGAAATCTGTCAACCAAAAGCATGAAAGGTCAGTCTGCCAACAGGTGACTGGCCACTGCCTACTGGTGACTGCCCACTGCCCACTGCCGACTGCCAACTGCCAACTGCCGACTTCTTTCTTCAAACCAAAATATTCTCCCCACCTTTGTAATAAAAATTTTAATCACTCGTCTCCTCACCGAATGACAACTGAAGAATTTAAAAATCGGGTTTTACCAATAAAAGACAAACTGTTCAGGTTGGCTCACCGGATTTTAAACGATACCGAGGAGTCGGAGGATGTCACTCAGGAGATCTTTTACAGATTGTGGGCGCGCAGAAATGAGCTTGAAAATTACAGGAGTATTGAAGCTTTTGCGATGGTGATGACTAAAAATCTGTGTCTCGATAAAATTAAATCGAAACATCACCAAAAAGCAGAACTCACCGAATGGAACGCTCCGGTTGATTATCACTCTCCTCAAAAATTAATCGAATTAAAGGAGGATGTAAGCAATGTTCACCGGTTTATCCAGCTACTGCCCGAACAACAGCGCTTGATTATCCAGATGCGCGATGTGGAAGGCCTCGAATTTGAAGAAATTGCTGAGATTTTGGAGATGAATCTTAACGCCGTGCGGGTTAACCTTTCGAGGGCGCGAAAAGCAATTCGCGAACAAATGATGAAAAAACACGATTATGAATACCAAAGAGATTGAAATATTGATCGAAAAGTATTTTGAAGGACTTACTTCCATTGAGGAGGAAAGGCTGTTGAAAGACTTTTTTGCTTCCGGTGATTTTCCTGAAGAAATGAAACCTGTGGCAGCCATGTTTGGCTATTTTGAAGTAGAGAAGGAAGTTAAACTCAGCCCGGATTTTTCTGATGAATTTATCCGTCAAATCAACGAAAAGCGGAAGATTCCTTTTTATCGGCACCGCAAATTCTGGTACTATTTTTCAGGGGTGGCAGCCAGTATTATTTTTCTGATCAGTTTCTTTTATGAAAACCAGAATAGCCCGATAAAAACCAAATATACCAACGAAGAAGCGCAACTGGCCTATCTTCAGACTAAAGAAACACTTGCCTTTGTTTCCGGAAAATTTAATGCAGGCGTAAAACCTCTTCATCAAATCGAAAAAATAACGGAAAACGCTGACCGGATTTCACAGATCTCAAAATTTAATCAAAGCATCAACAAGGTCAACAACAATGTTGAGAAGATGCAAACAGGGGTGGACAATATCAGAAAATTATCAAAATTCAATATTATTATAGAACAATAAAAACTTACAACAATGAGAAATCTAATTTTAACAATCGCAGCAATTGCACTGGTTTCGATGCCTTTCAAAACCTTTGCACAAAGTCCCACCGACAATTTGTTCGAAAAATACGGGGCTAAAGACGGATTCACAACCGTGCATGTAACCAAAGAACTTTTCAGCCTTTTTGCAGAAGTTGCTGAGGAATCTACCGACCCTGAAACCAAAGAATTGCAGCAGGTTATCAATGGTCTCGAATACATCAGGGTGTTGATGTACGACAGCAAAGACATTACCGAAGGCGCACAGGGAGACCCGGCAGTGTTGGCTGAGTTCAAAAGACAATTAAACGAAGTTCAGCTTAAAAACTTTACCGAATTGATGACAGTTAAAGAAGGCGGTGAAACGGTAAAATTTATGATCAGGAAAGATGGGAAAATTATCATAGAACTGCTGCTCCTGATCAACCAGGAAGACGAAGCCGGATTTATCAGCATCACCGGTAATATTGACCTGAAATCCATCGCCAAACTTTCAAAATCGATGAACATTAAAGGCATGGAAAACCTACAGCAGCTCGAACAACCCAAAGAGTAATTTTCATTTCTTCCAAATAAATCAACCTGGTGCACGCTATAGTGTGCCAGGTTTTTTTGTGTTATTTTTGCCTTCCGGAAAAATAAATCCAAAATCCGGTCATTTTTTTTAAAGAGCAAAAAAAATGGTCGTTTTATGAATTATTAAAATGAAGAATTATGGCTAAGAAAAAGGAACAGGCAGTTGAAGAGGTTAAAAAACCAAAGGCCGCAGTAAAAAGGGCCGTAGCACCAAAAAAAATATTCGTGCTCGACACCTCGGTAATTCTTTATAACCACAGTTCGATCAATAATTTTGATGATAACGATGTGGCCATCCCGATCACCGTGCTCGAGGAACTCGACAACTTTAAAAAAGGCAACGATACCATCAACTTTGAAGCCCGCGAATTTATCCGGATCATGGACAGACTTTCGGACCATGCTTCGCTGCAAAGCTGGATTCCGCTCGGAAACGGAAGCAAGGGCAGTTTTAAAGTTGTCATTAACGAAAAAAGCAGCCTCGATGCCGAAAAAGTTTTTGGCGAACACAAGGCTGATCACCGGATTTTGAATGCCGCGCTGGCGCTAAAAGAGGAATTTCCGGATCGGAAAGTTGTGATGGTGACCAAGGACGTGAACCTGCGCATCAAGGCAAAAGCGCTGAATCTTCCCGCCGAAGATTTCCTGACCGGGAAAATTCAGAATGTTGATTCACTATATTCCGGGATCACCCGTCTCGAAAACGTGAGTAAATCAGGCATCGACAGGCTTTATGTTGAAGGATTGTGTGAACTGAAGGATGTAGGAATTGAGCATCCCATCCCAAACCATTATTATATTTTTCAAAACAACGGGTCGTCAGCGCTGGGATTTTATAATCCACGAAACCAACTCATCGAGCGGCTCGACAAACACCCGGTTTCAAAAATTACACCGCGTAATGCCGAACAGGTTTTCGCACTTCACGCCGTAACAAATCCAAATATCCGCCTTGTGACTTTGCAGGGAATTGCTGGAACCGGAAAAACCCTGCTGGCATTGGCCGGAGCGTGGGATCAGCGCAGGAATTACAAACAGATTTTTATGGCCCGGCCCATTGTGCCGCTCAGCAACAAAGACATCGGCTTTTTGCCGGGTGACGCCAAATCTAAAATTGATCCGTACATGCAGCCTTTGTACGATAATCTTAAATTTATCCAAAACCAGTTTGGCGAACACGACAAAGAATTTCAAAATATCACCGCTGCGCTCGAAAGCGAAAAACTGGTCATTCAGCCGCTTGCCTACATCCGTGGAAGAAGCATCTCGAACGTGTTTTTTATTGTTGATGAAGCGCAAAATCTCACTCCACACGAGGTTAAAACCATTATTACCCGCGCCGGAGAAGGAACCAAAATTATTTTTACCGGCGACATTTACCAGATCGACACACCTTACCTCGACGCCCAGAGTAACGGCCTTTCGTACCTCATCGATCGCATCAAACACCACGAATTGTACGCCCATGTGCGGCTCGAAAAGGGCGAACGCTCCGATTTGGCTAATTTAGCAAACCAACTTTTGTAAATTTTTAACCTATGAAATACGCATCATTCTTTTTTGCTTTTTTGTTTTTTATCTTTTCTTTTTTTGGATGTGTTGGTCCAAACGACCGACAAGCCGAAAAAACCACCAAAAATGAACAGCAGCAAATAAACCAACCTGAAAGCCAGAAACCAGCCGGCCAGGAAGCCGCCGGAATTCCGGAAAATGCTCAAACCCCGCAGACAAACGCTGGTGGTTTAGAAATCCCAACAAAAAAATCAATCGCAGTTTATCTTCCAAAAAACACGAAAAAGGAAAATCCGGTTCCCGTAATTTTCATTTTCGATCCGGGTGCCGATGGCGAATTTCCTGTCGAAAAATATAAAGCAATTGCCGAAAAATTGGGTTACGCGCTGGTTGGCTCAAATGTCTCAAAAAATGGTCAGGAACTATCCCAAAGTCTCTCCATTTTTAAACAAATGAAAAATGAGTTTCAAACCATGCAGGCCATTAACGGAAAACGGATTTACACGATGGGATTTTCAGGAGGAGCGAGGGTCGCAACTTCACTGGCCATGGGTGGAAATAATATTTCAGGAGTAATTGGGTGCGGCGCCGGTTTTCCGGGAGGTGAGGATAAATCTGATATGGCTTTTGATTATTTTGCCATGGCAGGATACCGCGATTTTAATATGACCGAACTCATCCGCCTCGACAGAAATCTCGAAAAAACAGGCTTCAACAGCGAACTTTATATTTTTGACGGAAAACATACGTGGCCGGCTGAAGATCAGATGAAAGAAGCTTTTTTATGGCTCGAAATCAATGCCATGAAAAAACAGCTTACCCCAAAAAACGAGAAAATCATTTCAGAAACTGTCGGTTATTTTAATGCTTTAATTTCGGATTATGAAAATGATAACAGGATATTTGATGCATCCGAGGCGGCCGGGCGGGCTGTTCATTTTCTGACGGGTTTGACAAACACTACCGATTTTGAAAACCGTTTTAAAACCTTGTCCGCCGATACGCGCTATAAAACCCAGTTTGAGAATAAGGTTAAAATCATGCAGGAGGAGATGGGCGAACAGAATAAATTGCTGAGTTCATTCACCACCATGGACGCTGCCTGGTGGACTGAAACCGTAAAAGAACTTAATAAACAACTCCCCGACCTCGAGCGGCAAAACATGAACCAACGGCTGATTGCATGGCTGGGCCTGGTGGCTTACCTTTCGTCGAATAATGCACTTCGAACCGGGCAGACAGATGTTGCCGGACAATTCCTCGGAATTTACGCCACCCTTGAACCGTATAATCCCGAACATGCTTATCTCGGGGCTGTTTTGCAAATGCAGCTTAAAAAACCGGATTTCGCTATCGAATATTTAAAGCAGGCGATGATTTTAGGATTCAGAGATTTGCCCCGAATGATTCAGGATACTGCTTTTGTGCCGTTGCACAACCGGAATGATTTTAAAATCCTTGTTCAGGGCGCAATTTAAAAAGGTGGGTTTTTACGGCCCTTATTCGTCAAAATCACTGCTGACCGACAAAAAAAATAATGAATAAGCTGATTGGTTAAAAATATTGCGTCCGACAACCGGCGGACGCAATATTAAATTTATCGGGTAAGAGTGGTTGAAAAAAACACTTCATCCTTAAAACTCGAAAACAATACCCTGAGCCAAAGGCAATTCAGTACCATAATTGATGGTGTTGGTCTGGCGTCGCATATAGGCTTTCCAGGAATCAGAGCCGGATTCGCGGCCACCACCTGTATCTTTTTCTCCACCAAAAGCGCCACCAATTTCTGCACCCGAAGTACCGGCATTTACATTCGCAATTCCGCAATCTGAGCCAACTTCACTCAGATAAATTTCACTTTCACGCATGTTCATGGTAAATAATGACGATGACAATCCTTGCGGAACATTGTTGTTCAAGGCAATGGCCTCATCAAAAGTCTTATATTTTATCAGATAAACGATAGGGGCGAAGGTTTCTTCCTGAACTATTCTGAAATGATTTTCTGCTTCTGCAATGGCAGGGACCACATAGTTTCCCGACGAATATTCAGCACCTTCCAAAACCTGACCTCCAAACAAAATTTTTCCACCTTCTTTTTGGACCTCGTCAAATGCATTTTTAAAAGCATTTACCGAATGAATATCAATAAGTGGCCCAACAAGGGTGTTGCTGTCCAACGGATTTCCAATTTTGCAAACCACTTGTTTGTAGGCATCAATGAGGCTGTCTTTTACTCTGTCGTAAATTTTTTCATGCACAATAATGCGGCGCGTCGAGGTACAACGCTGTCCGGCTGTTCCGACGGCACCAAAAACAATGGAAGGAATTGCCATGTCAAGATCGGCTGAATCGGCAACGATAACTGCATTATTTCCACCTAATTCGAGAATGGTTTTTCCAAGGCGTTTCCCTACGATTTCACCGACTTTTTTACCCACGGCCGTTGAGCCGGTTACCGAGAAAAGTGAAATACGTTTATCAGCCAGAAAGTTATTGCCCAAAACTGATGACTGGGCGGTAATCAAATTAAAAACGCCTTCGGGGACATTATTTTTTTCCAAAACTTTACGGATAACATTCATGGTGGCAATGGCCGAAAGTGGGGTTTTTGAACTTGGTTTCCAGATAACTACATCGCCTGCAATAGATGCCAGCATTGAGTTCCATGCCCAAACAGCAACAGGGAAGTTAAACGAAGTAATAAGTCCAACCAGTCCGATGGGGTGATACTGGTCGTAGGTACGATGATTGCGGCGTTCGGAGTGCATGGTAAAGCCATTTAACAAACGCGATTGTCCCACTGCAAAATCACAGATGTCAATCATTTCCTGAACCTCACCCAAGCCTTCCTGGTAAATTTTACCCATTTCGAGGGTCACCAACTTACCAATATCTTCTTTGGCATCACGAAGAGCCAATCCTATCTGGCGAACTACTTCGCCACGCCCGGGAGCGGGCACTTCACGCCATATTTTAAATGCTTCCTGTGCTTTCGCTATCACAGCTTCGTAATCATCGAGGGTTGCATTTTTTATTTTTGCAATTTCTTTTCCATCAATGGGTGATACAGAGGTGGTTATGGCACCTTGAACGTCAAACCATTGTGTGCCTGTGGTTACGCCCGAATTTATCTTTTCGATGCCCAATCTTTCAAGTAACTCCTTGATATTAAACTTAGTCATTGTCATAATACATTAAACTTTAAAAATTAATACACTTCACCGCAAGGGTGATTTCTTTTTTTGATATTTATTTAGATAAAAGATGAGTGAAATTTGCGTTACAGTTCAAGGTAGGGATATTTGTAACTTTCGGGAGGGAGGAAGCACTCCTTGATGGTACGCGGGCTAACCCAGCGTAATAAATTAAGCTTTGATCCGGCTTTATCGTTTGTTCCGGAACCTCGTGCCCCGCCGAAAGGTTGTTGATTTACCACAGCTCCGGTGGGTTTATCGTTAATGTAAAAATTTCCGGCAGCATGTTTTAGCTTTTTCATGGCATCTTCGATAATATAGCGGTTTTTCGAGAAGATGGAACCTGTAAGCGCATAAATTGAGGTGTGATCAACAAGTTCGATGGTTTCGGTCCATTTGGTGTGGTCGTAAATAAATATCGTCAAAATCGGGCCAAACAACTCTTCCTCCATGGTTACATAATGCGGGTCGCTGGTTAAAATGATTGTTGGTTCGATGAAATAGCCTTCCGATTTATCATAATTTCCTCCTTGAATGATTTTAACGTCAGGGTCATTTTTTGCACGGTCGATAAATCCTGAAAGTTTATCAAAAGAAGCTTCATCAATTACTGCGTTTACGAAATTGGAGAAATCCTCTACAGGACCCATTTTCATGGTTTCCATGTCGCAGTAAATTTCGGCGAGTACTTCTTCCCATAAATTATCTGGAATATAGGCACGCGACACTGCCGAACATTTCTGCCCCTGATACTCGAAAGCCCCGCGGGTTAAAGCTGTTGCAACCTGCGTGGCATTGGCCGATTCGTGGACCAGCACAAAATTCTTACCTCCGGTTTCGCCTACAATGCGTGGATACGATTTGTATTTTGGAATGTTGTTGCCAATTTCTTTCCAGATATTTTGAAATACTGAAGTTGATCCGGTAAAATGGATTCCTGCAAAATCAGGGTGCGAAAAAATTATTTTTCCGGCAGCAGGCCCCGACACATACACCAGGTTAATCACACCATCAGGCAAACCGGCTTCCATAAATATTTCCATGATAATCCGTGCTGAATAAACCTGGGCGTTCGAAGGTTTCCAGACGACGGTGTTCCCCATCATTGCCGGGGCTGAAGGAAGATTGCCGGCAATGGCCGTGAAATTGAAAGGTGTAAGTGCGAAGACAAAACCCTCAAGGGCACGTTGCTCCATCCTGTTCCATCGAAGTTCGTCAGAATCGGGCTGTTCGTTATAAATTTCGGTCATGTATTGCACGTTGAACCTTAAAAAGTCAACCAGCTCACAAGCAGCATCAATTTCGGCCTGATGCACCGATTTCGATTGACCTAACATTGTAGCGGCATTTATTTTAGCACGATAAGGCCCGGCAATAAGGCTTGCTGCACGTAAAAAAATTGAGGCACGTTGTTTCCATGACAATTCCGACCAAAGCTCGCGCGCGCTCAAGGCTGCATCAATAGCATCTTTTACATGGCCTTCATTTCCACGATGATAATATCCCAGTAAATGTTTGTGATCGTGTGGCGGGTGAATTTCGATTTTATTGCCCGACCTGACTTCATGGCCATTAATGATCATCGGTATATCCAATTCATGCGATCTGGCGTATTCGATGGCATTGATTATTTTTTCACGCTCGGCTGAGCCCTTTGTGTAGGTCAGCACCGGCTCGTTTTTTGCCGGTGGAGCGTAGTACAAATTTTTTTGCATTCTTGAATTTTAATTTGTTTGTTATCGATATGTTTTAATATGCATATCGCTGCCAAAATTATATTTATTTTGCATCAGAATCCGGAAATTCTGACTTTGTAACTAATTGTTAGAAAATTCCAGGCATGAAATTTCAGTTTGGAAATTCCGAAATGGGCGTCTTAAACTGGGTTTTAAAAATAGCTCATACCACCCGGGATTCACAATGTTTGAACGTAGAAAGATCAATTTGATGTCATTGTGGATTAGTTAAACTCTAAAAACCAATAATCCTTTAAAGGGTTGAAATTTAGTTTTCTAATAAAAAGTAGTACCGATGATTGTCGGTTTCCTGATGTTTCCTTATCAAAATGTGATTGAACCGGATTTGTTCATCACCAAATAAGAACTGTACTGGTTTTACTCCCGGAAAATAACCGTCATCACAGTTTGCCCGACAACTTTGAGTGTGGCAGGATCGATCTGGGATAAGTCATCCCGGGTAGTATGCCAGTGATCGTAAAAGGTCCCGTTCACCGAATTTGCGTTGAGATGAATTATATCGATGGTTGGAATCTGAGCCAAAAGGTTGATAAAATAATGGTCGTCGGTGATGTATCCGCCATTTTCATAAACGAAATAATCGTTGTAGCCCAGGCTCTTTGCGACGTCCCAGACTTTTTTCACAACATCAGGCGCATAATGCATCGAGAAAGCCTCCATCGGAAATTTGGCATCCGACGCACCGACCATATCCAGCAAAATGCCATAACGTGCAGCATATCCAAAAACATGCGGATTTTTTGACCAGTATTGTGAGCCTAAGCCCCAGGTATCGGCGCCCTGATTGGTTTGTTTATCTTCGGGAGGGCCAAAATCTTCCAGATCAAATAAAATAATATCAACACCAATATTTGGACTTTGCCGACTCATTTGCCTCGCAATTTCCAGCAAAACACCTGTTCCGCTGGCACCGTCGTTGGCTCCGGCAATGGGTTTGTTTTTGTTTGCAGGGTCAGGATCGTGATCGGCGAATGGCCTCGAATCCCAGTGAGCTGATAGAAAAACACGGTTTTTGGATTGAGGATTAAATGAAGCAATGATGTTTTTTCCATCCAGAATCCGGCCATCATAAATCCTTGCTTTAAAATCCTGAACGATTACCGTTGAAGTGAACCGTTTGAGCGTGTTTTCGAGCCAGAGCGCACATTCGTCGTGATTTGCTGTCATCGGAACACGCGGACCAAAGTCTAATTGCTTTTTTACAAAACCATAGGCCGAATCGGCGTTAAATTCAGGAATCTTCACTTCGCTGACCGGAGTTTTACTTTCCTTTAATTTGGATGAGGGTGCTGTACTTTCTCCACATGAAGCCATGAGCAAAAAAACAATGCCAGCAACCATTGCAAAAACACCCCGCAATCCCTGATGAAAATCAGATTTCATGGCTATTTTAAATTTTGAACAATTCATAGGATCAGTTTGTCAGGAAGATTTTTGTTTTGAAACATCACTTTTCACTTTTATATTAAAGCTGATTTTTCGCCAAATTTATCCGAAAAAACAAACTCAACCGAATTTTTCCGCTCCCTTCCGGCCAGTTCTGATTTTTGTAGTCTGGTGTCCAGAATCTGATAATCGCCTATAAACCCGACTGCAATTGCTGTCACAGCTTCGTAATCATCAGGGATCAGAAATAATTCGCTGGCTTTTCCGGCGTCAAAACCGCCCATCTGATGAACATACAAACCTTCGTAACTTGCCTGAAATGTTAAATGAGCAACGGATTGGCCAACATCATACCTGGCCCAATCATTGGTATTTCCGGTTTTTGCCGAGGTCTTTTTGCATAGCGCAAGCATTAAAACAGGAGCTGTTTTTGCCCACATTTGGTTGAATTCGACCAGGGTTTCGAAAATCATCCGATAAGTTGGATCTCCTGCTTCGCCGATAATAAAAAACCAGGGTTGCTCATTGCTTGCCGAAGGTGACCATCGTACAGCTTCGAATATCCGCTGAAGTTTTTCTTTTTCGATCTTTTCTTCGCTAAAAGCACGCGGACTCCAGCGACTTTCCAGAATTTCGTGAAGAGGGTAATTGGTTTTTGCTTTTTTTTCCATTTCATTATTTTAAAAAAACACAAAAGCCCCGGATAATTCCGGGGCTTCTGACAGCTTTATTTACAATTAGTGTTTTCCAAGATAGGCGGCAACGCCTTCGGCAGTGGCTTTCATGCCTTCATCACCGCTGTGCCAGTCGGCTGGACAAACTTCACCGTTTTCTTCAAAAAACTGCAAAGCATCAACCATACGCAGCGCTTCTTTTACACTTCTTCCCAAAGGAAGGTCGTTAACAACCTGGTGGCGCACAACACCTTGTTTGTCGATGAGGAATAATCCACGATAAGCAACTGGCTCACCATCAAATTCCATTTCACCGTCCTCGTTATAATCGTATTCTCCGGCCAAAACGTCGTAATTTTCGGCAATGGTTTTCGATAAATCAGAAACCAACGGGAAAGTTACGCCTTTGATACCACCTGCATTTTTCCCGGTGTTGAGCCATGCCCAATGCGAAAACTTCGAATCAACCGAACATCCTACAACCGCAACATTGCGTTTTTCAAATTCGGCAAGATGATCCTGAAATGCCAGAATTTCTGTTGGGCACACAAAGGTGAAATCCAATGGGTAAAAGAAAAAAACCACATGTTTTTTCCCAATATATTGTTGTAACGTAAATTTTTCGACAAACTCGCCACCGTTTACAACGGCTTCTGCTTCAAATAATGGAGCCTTTTTTCCTACTAATACTGACATAATTAATTTTTAATTTTAAGTTAATGATTTGTTTTACAAAACGTTCGCAAAAGTAGTATTTATTCGATGTTTTGATTTTTAAAATAAGTTAAAAGAGATTTCAAAAATCCCAATGACCTTCATTTGCAGCCTTGCCATTTGAATTTTGGCAGCGACAAAAGAATATTACTATTTTTACAAAAGTGATGATGTTTTTGGCAATTTGCCGAAAACGGTCCGATTTTCATCATGATTTGGAATATGTTAAAAAATGATTTTATGAGCGATGATCGTTCTGCAGATGCAGAAATAAAAGGTGTTCTGGAAGAAATTGCGGAAGTTGCAGGCTTTTTGTGGCAAAAAGGCTGGGCCGAACGAAATGCAGGAAATATTTCGATGAATATTTCGGATATTTCTCATCAGTATCTGAAAAGCAACAATTTTGAGTTGCCTGTTAAATTAAATCCGACATTTTCGAACCTGGCCAATCAGTTTATCCTGGTCACCGGAACTGGCACGCGGATGCGTGATGTTTTTAAAAATCCCGACAAGCACTGTTGCATAATTTCTCTCGACAGCGAAGGCTGTCATTACAGGATTTTATCGAAAAATGATGCGGGCACCGGTTTAAAACCAACCTCCGAACTTCCGACGCATCTGGCAATTCACGATATGCTCGCAGCTAACAAACGGCCAGAGCGCGTGGTTGTTCACACGCATCCCGATAACCTGATTGCGTTGACGCATATTGAGGAATTTTGTGATGAAAACCGCATCAACAAACGGCTTTGGAGCATACAACCCGAAACATGCCTCTTTGTGCACGACGGACTCGGTTTTGTAAATTACCTGATGACCGGCACCGATGAATTGGCGCAGGCAACGATTCGCGCTTTGCAAAATCATCGGGTAGTTTTGTGGGAGAAACACGGCTGTCTGGCTATCGGTAAAACAGCCGGCGAAGCTTTCGATCTGATTGATATTCTCGACAAATCGACGTCGATATTTTTTACCTGCAAAAAAGCCGGTTACCACGTTGATGGAATAAAAAAAACTGATCTTGATGAATTAAGACGGGCTTTTGGAATCGCGGGCAAATAAAACCCCTCACACGTTTTCAAAATAAAAACACATGAAATCATCCCTTTTGCTGTCTTTTCAGCTTCAGTTTTTTACGGTTGGTGATGGAGGAAGTTATCGAAATCAAGATAAAAAGGCCACTTAAAAAAGTGAACAACCTGCCAATGTAATCGCCGTATTTTACATAAAAAGTAATTTCATCGTTGGCGTTGAGGCTTGCTTTGATGCCTGCCGGAACCCAATACTCCGTTTTTTGGATAATATCGCCACGCTGATTGATGAAACCTGAAATCCCGGTGTTTGCCGATCGCGCCAGGCTGCGCCGCGTTTCGATCGAAAGCAGCGGTGCAAAAGCAAAATGCTGACGGTGCCCGGCGGTATTACCCCACCAGCCATCGTTGGTGATGATGAACAAAAGATTGGCGCCGTTTTTTACAAATTCGGAACAGAATTCACCATAAATCGATTCGTAACAGATGATAGCCGGAACCTTGAATTTTTCGTCAACCGAGGTAAAAACATCCCTTTCGGCTGACTGGCCAAGACTCCCGACTGTTCCTCCAAGGTCGAAGGCAAAATCCTGAAAAGGCCTGAGCAACTGCTGAAAAGGCATCTTTTCGGGGCCGGGGACGAGCCTGGATTTATGATAAAGCCCGATTTCCTCTTTTGAATTGATGAATAAAGCCGAATTGAAGGCGTCGTAATATTTGTCAACATCCGAAAATTTGCGGGCAGTTTTGGTTAATTTTTCCTCATCCTGAAACAATCTGAACGTAGAAGCTCCGATAACAAAATTCAGGTTCGGGTATTTTTTCATAAACTCCCTGATCAGCAAAATGCTTGGCGATTTATTGATGCTGTGATGCCAGATGTCTTCCTGAATGGCCGATTCGGGACAAATCACAAATTGTGTTTCCGGGGTAACAAGACTATCGATGATGGTAAAATTCCGGTTGATCACATCGCGTGCCGGCAAAACAAACTGTTCGTTCCAGGGATTAACGTTGGGCTGGGCAACCACAACTTCCACTGGATTTGGTTTTTCAATATAATTCCGGTACAACGAAGCCGAAAACATCATCGGGGCAATGATGAAAACAAGTATTGGCAAGCTGCTGAACGCGATTTTCGTTATTGATTTTTGATGATTCAACAGCGTTTTTATCAGGTTAAAAAACAAAACATTCATGATTAATATCCAGAGTGAACCACCTAAAGCACCGGTTAATTCGTACCATTGAACCCATTTTGGAAACATCCCGAAACTGTTGCCCAGATTGAGCCACGGCCAGGATAAATCCCAATCGAGATGCAAATATTCAAACGAAATCCAGTATAAAACAAAGAGGTAATTGGCGTGTTTTGGATTGAAAAAACCACGTTTACTCCAATGGAAAAAAGTAAAAACGATGGCCATAAAAAGCGAGTTGAGAATAACCGCCATGATGGCCCCAAAAATCGTCGAATTCCAGATCCACCAGGTTGTAAGCAGGTTCCAGATAAAAAAAGTTACATAAGCATAGCTGAAGACGCTGAATTTGTTGAAGTTTTCGCGAAAGCGGCTGATGTAATCTTCAACAAAAAGCAGCGGTACAAATCCGGCAAACAACAAAAACGGGAACCCATTCATGGGCCAGCCTGCGCTCAGGATAAGCCCTGAAGCAATTGCCAAAAGGAACAGATAGATTTTTTTCATTTCTTGGTTTTTTGCTGCATTTCGATAATTTTAATACAGAAAGTTGTGGTAAGGATACCTTAAAACATGAATCCGCTTTACTTCTTCATAGAGCATTTTCCGGAGTTCATCCCAATTTTCTTTTTGAGTGGCCGAAATAAAAATCGAAGGACTGTTCACTTTGGCCATCCATGTTTTCTTTAATTCCTCAAGCGTCGTATTTTCATCGGTAGGTTCGGTGAGGTCGTCAACTTCCTTTTCGATGAAAGTATAAGCATCAATTTTATTAAAAATCATTATCGTTGGCTTGTTACCGGCCTCAATTTCCGAAAGGGTCTGGTTTACCACGTTGATTTGTTCTTCAAAATCGGAGTGAGAAATATCAACAATGTGAAGCAGCAAATCGGCTTCGCGCACCTCATCAAGCGTCGATTTAAACGACTCGACAAGGCTGTGGGGCAATTTACGGATAAAACCAACGGTGTCGGAAAGCAGGAAAGGCAAATTTTCGATAACAACTTTGCGGACTGTGGTGTCGAGGGTGGCAAAAAGTTTGTTTTCGGCAAAAACATCGGATTTACTCAACTGATTCATGATGGTGGACTTGCCAACGTTTGTGTAACCCACCAGCGCCACCCTGATCATACTTCCGCGGTTTTTGCGCTGGGTGACCATTTGTTTGTCGATCAGTTCGAGTTTTTCTTTAAGGAGTGAAATTTTGTCGCGGATAATCCTTCGGTCGGTTTCGATTTCGGTTTCGCCCGGTCCTCTCATCCCGATTCCGCCCTGTTGCCGTTCGAGGTGCGTCCACAACCGTGTAAGGCGGGGAAGCAAATATTCGTACTGTGCAAGCTCAACCTGCGTTTTAGCGTGAGCAGTTCGTGCGCGGCGTGCAAAAATATCGAGAATCAGATTATTGCGGTCGAGGATGCGGCATTCGAGAACTTTTTCGATGTTTTTAAGTTGCGATCCCGAAAGTTCGTCATCAAAAACAACAATATTAATTTCGGCAGCTTTAACATATTCGGCAATTTCCCGCAATTTTCCCGACCCGATAAATGTTTTGGAGTCGGGACGGTCGAGCCGTTGCGTAAATCGTTTCAGAGGAATTCCTCCTGCGGTGTCAACCAGAAAGGCAAGTTCGTCGAGGTATTCTTCGATGCGGCTTTCGCTGTCTTTGCCCGAAATAAGGCCAACCAAAACTACTTTTTCCAATTCGGTGGAAGTATCAAAAGTTTTAGACATAAATCAGATTATCAATATTTTAGTTTATTAACAGAAAAAGTCGTTGTATGTTTCTTCAGCCGGCACATTTCATTTTTTGATTAAAGGCATCGCGAAGGTGATTTTAGTCGGGATTTGGTGAATTTCGATGATGGATTCTTTTTTGTAACCATTTTCGGCAGCATACTTGTTAAGTTTTGGATAAGCCTTGTAAATACCTGCATAAACCGAAAATGTGTTTTTGAATGGGATTTCAACAACCGCACACTGCTGGCGCTGAAAAGTAAAAACATGGTATTTGTCCGAAAGTCGTTCTGCTTTTCCCGCGTAAGCTTTTTCGATAATACAGCCAACACGGCTATGCATTTTATTTACCTCCGAAGTTCCGGGATCGTCATAAAAAATGCCGAAAGTGTGATAATTATCGATGCCGTCTTCCCAAAGCAAATTATACAAACTATCCTGAATCCTGCGGGTTTCGCCATATTCGCCAATTTCATCATGATAAACAGCCACAAAAGGCTCTACAAATTTAACTTCAACTTTTGTGCTTCTAAACAGGCCTGAATAAAGGGCCAGAATCAAGATGCCAACAGCCGAAACAATGATGAATAAAATGAGATTTCTGTAGGCGTTCATTAATCTGTTTGGAAATTAATTGTGGTGATGGCGTGTGCGTATCGTTTTTGTAAGAAAATAAAAAGATACCGCGATGAGCAGGATAAAAACCGGGATTTCGAAATAATTTATCGTGAATGAGGCAATGTTTACAATTTTGTAAAGGCTGGCTACAAGCACCAGAAAAAATCCGAAAATGTAATATTTCTTCTTATCCAGGCCCAAAAGAATGGCCGACACAACTACAAAAAAGACCAATAAAAAAATCCGTAAAGTCCACAACCAAAATTCATTATCTGGAGTCTGACTGAGGTAAACTTCCAGTAAAACTGAGCCAATAAACACGATGATACCAATTTTTAGCATCCAATCGATGAAATTGTTTATCCGATGCGAAGCTTCCATAATGCGAATAGTTTTTACATTAAATTCGTGTTAAGTATAAAAATGTTTTACTAAATCATCACCCACCTGCAATGTAACCTTTAAAATTTACGGAATCCAATAATATCTCTTACTTCATTTACTGTCTTTGCACCGCTTTCGTGTGCTTTTTCAGCGCCAATCCTGGCCACTTTACTCAGGTAGGCTTCGTTGGCCGAAAGCTCCAGAATCCTTTCCCTCACAGGTTCGGTAAATTTAATAATATCTTCGGCAAGCTGTTTTTTCAGGTCGCCATACCTAATCTGACAGGTTTTATATTGCGTGTCGAAATATTCGATGGTGTCGGCTGTCGAAACCACCTTCATCAAACTGAAAAGGTTTTCGATTGGTTCTGGTTTTGGTGAATCCGGAACCGTTGGGCCGGCATCTGTGACGGCTCTCATAACTTTTTTACGGATTACTTTTGGGTCGTCGGCTAAGAAAATTGCATTTCCCTCACCTTCTGATTTTCCCATTTTTCCGGTTCCGTCAAGTCCGGGTATTTTAATAAGATTTTCACCATAATTAAAGGCCACGGGTTCCGGGAAAAACTCGGTGTTGTACATCCTGTTAAACCGGCGGGCAAAGGTCCGCGTGAGTTCGAGATGCTGTTCCTGGTCCTTTCCTACGGGAACTTTGCTGGCTTTGTGAATAATAATATCGGCAGCCATTAAAGTTGGATAGGTGAGTAATCCGGCATTTATATTTTCGGGCTGTTTGCGGGCTTTTTCCTTGAAGGTTGTAACGCGCTCCAACTCGCCCATGTATGCGTTCATATTGAGTAAAAGGTACAATTCGGCAGTTTCAGGCAGGTCGCTTTGAATGTACAAAGTCGATTTTTCGGGATCTATTCCGGTGGCCAGATATTCGACCAAAACCTGTTTTACGTTTCCATGCAAATCTTCAGGAGTTGGGTGAGTGGTGAGCGAGTGATAATCGGCAATAAAAAAGAAACACCGGTTTTCTTCCTGCATGCGCAGAAAATTCTTGATAGCACCAAAATAGTTGCCAAGGTGTAGATTCCCCGTAGGCCTGATGCCACTTACAACAGTTTCCATAGTAAAATATTTATTGATAATACATTATGAGTCCGTTTGGAGCTCAAACGGATGCGGCGCAAAAATAACTATTTTATTGATGAAAATATGACGATTCGGGCTTGCCTGAAAGTTACATCTTCAACTCGTCGTTGTTTTTGTTAAAGAAATGATATTCGAGAAAATGATACGACGTCATTGGGGTAATCTTTATCCAGCGCTTATAGTTTAAAATCCATTTCAACCTTTGCGAAATAAAGCCGCTTTTCAGGTGGGAATAAAGGAATGGATGCACCGTTAAAATCAAATATTTTTCGTTTTGCTCGTGGATGAGGTAATTCAGGTTGTTTTCGATTTCGTCAACAATCAAAATTGAAGCTTTAATTTCGCCGGTTCCGTTACAAACGGGGCATTTTTCGAGTATGGCCACACTCATTTCGGGTCTGACGCGCTGACGGGTAATCTGGACAAGTCCAAATTTACTTGGAGGCAGGATAGAGTGTTTTGCGCGGTCTTTTGCCATTTCATCGCGCAACGAGGTGTAAAGCTGGCGACGGTGTTTGGCCTCGGTCATATCGATAAAATCGATCACGATAATTCCGCCCATATCGCGCAACCTGAGTTGACGGGCGATTTCGGTGGCTGCCTCAATGTTAACTTCCACCGAATTGTTTTCCTGATTTTTCTCCCGGTTTACACGATGCCCTGAATTTACATCAATGGCATGCATGGCTTCGGTATGCTCGATAATCAGGTAAACGCCGCTTTTTATGGTGACAATTTTGCCAAACGAATTTTTAATTTGTTTGTCGATGCCAAAATGTTCAAATATTGGCTTGGTACCATTATAGTATTTTACGATCCCGGCTTTTTCGGGCGCAATCTGTTTAATGAACGATTTAATCTCGTCGGTAAGCTGCGAATCGTTAATAAAAATATTGTTAAACGATTCGTTGAGTAAATCGCGCAACATGGCAGTTGTGCGGTTAAGCTCGCTTACAATTTTGGTGGGAGCCTCAGTTTTATGGAGTTTATTGGCAATAAGATCCCATTTTTTTACAAGGTCCAGCAAGTCGGCTTCCAGCTCGGTAACTAATTTGTTTTCGGCAACGGTGCGGATAATCACACCAAAATTATCGGGCTTAATGCTTTTTACTATCTTTTTGAGGCGTTTGCGTTCCTCGAGACTCCTGATTTTCTGTGAAACCGAAATCCTGTCGGCAAATGGCACTAAAACAAGGTACCTTCCAGCAAAGGAAATTTCGGAGGCGATCCTTGGTCCTTTTGTGGAGATTGGCTCTTTTGCAATTTGAACAAGAATTTGCAGATTTACTGCCAGCACATCAGAAATCTTACCGGTTTTTTCGATTTCGGGTTCAAGCCTGAAGCTGCTGATAGGAATCTGGGAGGCTTTGCCGGTGATGGCAAGCTTTGTATATTTATTTAACGAACGAACCTGGGGACCCAGGTCGAGGTAATGCAAAAATGCATCTTTATCATAACCTACGTTCACAAAGGCTGCGTTCAGTCCGGGCATAATTTTCTTAACCTTACCCAGGTAAACGTCACCAACAGAATATTGCTTGTTGTTTTTCTCTTTATGAAGTTCAACTAATAACTTATCCTCGAGTAATGCAATATCAATTCCGGAGGAATTCGAATCAATGATTAATTCCCTATCCACACATTATTT
>CAJATL010000264.1 GCA_903944895.1 uncultured Bacteroidota bacterium | reverse complement strand
GCACCGCCCGGGGCATTGCTCCAGGTTGTCCAGTAATCGCGGCCCATGGCGTTGGCCTGCTGGGCTAATTTTTGTCCGGAGGTATAGTCTTCGTAGGTTTCCCATGCGCTGCTGGTGCTTCCGCCGCCTGTAATTACAGCCTGCACCGGGCCTGCCATTACGGAGCTTCCTTCGGTGTAAACGGCACAAACCTGATAGCTGTAAGTTCCTGCAGCAAGATCCATGTCGTTGTAAGTGAGGGCTGAGATTTGTGAGGCTATCACAGCGCCATCGCGGTAAACGTTGTAGCCTAACAAAGCATCTGTTGCCGGGGCTGTCCAGGTTAACATCACATCGTTATCGCTTACCGAGGCTGCCAGGTTTTGTGGTGGGTTGAGCGTGGCACCGCCTTCGACTGTGATTGTGAAATCGTCGATGTACATCCCATCTTTTGTGGTATTAACATCACTGGTAAAGTGGAAACGAAGAACCACGTAAGGCTGTCCCAGATATGAAGTAAGCGGATAGGTTTTTTGCTGCCATGCACTTTGAGTTCCGTTAAATGAGGCAAGTTGTGCCCAGGTTGATCCGTTGGTCGAAACTTCAAGTTTCATATAATCATAGTTTGTCTCCATGTCATATTTTGTCCAGAAAGAAACTGATGCAGCAGTATAACCTGATAGATTTATCGAATTTAATGTGGCCGAAATATCTTTATTATCGCCATACTGCCCTGTCGGACTTTCGGTAATCGAGTGTGAGGGTGAATGTGAAGCGGTTGTTGAAACGCCCCAGGTATCTTCAAAGTTCCAGTAAGGTGCACCATTCTCAAAATCTATAACCAGCGGTAATCCGATTGGAGGCATTGGAGTGACATAAACAACATTTGAAGGGTCGGTTTCATCGCCTGATTCACTTAAAATGGCTGTTACATAATATTCGTACTGGTTACCGTTAACAACGTTAACATCATGATACGAGTTATTTGTTGGAGATGCTACCAGCACATTGTTTTTATAAACTTTGTAATTATCAACATCAACCATCTGATCCCATTGCAGGTCGACCACATTATTGCCGGGAATTGCCACAAGGTTTTGTGGAGGAGTAATAAGATTAGCCATGGTAACTACCGAAGCGAGCGTTGCCTGGGTAAAAACTCCAGCTTGTGTGGCGTTGTTGTAACTTGGCCCGATAATGTCGTTTGAAGTGTGAATATATGGGCTGTAGTTTTGTGAATCTTCAAATGGAAAAATTCCCATAAAGCCTGCATTGTTAAACGAAGTGTGATCACTGTCGCCACCCGAAAGTGAACCGGGACCTACAATGAAATCAGGTAAATAAACCGAACAAACCTGTGTATAAAATTCGACGAGTGGCTGAGCCGACTGAGGAGCAATGACATCTGTATGAATCGGGTCGCCTGGCAGAAGATAGCTTATCATATCCATATTAAAATAGCCAAGAATATTCATGCCTTGTTGCGCGCATCTTTCGGCGTAAGCCTCGCTGCCATACAAGCCATATTCTTCACCCGAAAAAGTACAGAAAATGATGGTGCGATCGAAATCGTACTGGCTCAATATCCTGGCAACCTCCAAAATTCCGGCAGTTCCCGATGCATTATCGTCAGCACCTGGTTCAGCGCCAGAATAGGTATATGAATCATAATGGCTTCCCAAAACCACAAATTCATTTGGGTATTTTGTGCCCGGTTTTGTAGCAATAACATTATCACTGGCAGGGCTTGGCATGGTGAAATCCATTAATTCGACCGATAAACCCATGCTTTCAAATTGTCCTTTTATCCAGTTTTGAGCTAAGATACTCTGTGGTTTATATGCATTACGGGTGGTATAGTCCTGAAGATGCTGCACAGTGGCTGTTAAATTGGTAGCGCTTACCATTCCAAGCAACTCAACAATAAACGGATCCGGGTCGAGCCTGTTTTTTGTATTCATGGCCAAAGGCGAAGGTAAAGTGACTTCTTTGTTGTAAAGGCGCACTGCTCCGTCGTTTTTTGCAGGGGTTAATTGTCCATGAATGGTTTCTTCAGTTTTAACCACTAAAAAATCACCACCATCAAAAAGCACATCGGCAACTCCCGAAAGTTGGGTTAAATATTGGGCCCTTGTCTGGTTTTCGAGATAAACCAGATAATAGCTGGAATTACCCTGCCAGGCATTTTTATCGAGCTGGATAAAGCCAGGTTTTGGATTTCCATCCAAAGTGGCAATTACAAACTGATCTTTAAAAAAGTTGATTTTCAGTGCAGGATTCTGGAATAATCCCGTGGTTTCGGTGTAGCTGTTGGTCGTGATCAAAACCAGATCGGACGCAAAGAGCTGAAAAGCAAACAGGTTGATGAGTACGAAAAAATAAAATCGTTTCATAAGATGATTAAATTAGTAATTAAATATGTGAGTATCTGATATTCCCCGGCAAATTTAATAGAATTTTAACAGCCTGCCCGAAATTTGAAAAGACTATTATCCTGGATTTACTGAAGAATACTGTAAAGACCAGCATCTGGTGAAATGTTGCCTCAAAAAAGGAGAAAAATGTCGGAAAAATTAATCTTCCGGAAGCAACCGGAAATTTCTTTATTGGAACTGATTTGGTTTTCAGTGTTTACTAATGATTGAGCCTTGATTTTTGAAAAAAAAACCTAACCCTGCAAAGGCAGAATTAGGTTTTATTTGAAAATTTATGACAGCTATCGGTTCTCGGCTTGACGATTTGGCGGATTTTTTAGCACAAAAGTTCAATAGAATTACTGTTGTTGAACCTTGCACAAATGTTTCATAGAAGCACCAAAGCCGCCATATTGCCAAACCGATGTTAGTGGCTGCCCTTTATTCTATTGCCATTAATTTTTTTGCTCTTTTATTCCAAAGTATTATTTTTTGTTCCATACTTGACGTAATAATTCTGTTTCCTTTTTCATTCCACGAAACACCCCATAAATAGTCTTTCGAATTACCTATTGAAATAAGGTTTCCTTTGGTGTCCCAAATTCTTAATGCGTCACTTGCTGATGCAAGTCTATCTCCTTTTGGATTCCAGGCCAAATTCCTGTATTCACCTTTACTAATCTCAATTGATTTTATAAGTTCGCCTTGTTCGCTCCAATATTGAAGTAATGATTTGTCTTTTTCGTCTCCATAATCACCTATAACAAAGAAATTACCTGATTTGTGCCAGGCAATGCTAAGTAACATTACATCTTCGGGCCTATGTTTGATTGATTTTATTAAGTTTCCATTAAGGTCAAGAAAACGTATTTTGTCAGCAACTGTTGCAAGAATATTTTTTTTGGGATGCCAAGCAATAGCGGTTATGCCTTTGGTAGAACTAATTTGATTAACAAATTTTCTGATCATTTCACCTTTTGTATTAAATATTAACACTTGACCATCATTGTCAGCAATGGCTAAGTATTCACCTGTGTAATTCCAATCAACACCTCTTGCTCCTTCTGATGAAATTCCGTTTAGTTCAATTTTTTCATTCGTTTCCAAACTGAAAATAAATGATTTTTCGTCTGACATTTGTGTTGTTACAGCAACAACATTCATTGATGGATGCCATTTTATACGTGTAATTGTGTTCTTTACTGGAAATGACTTGTATAGTTGTAGATTTCCTTCGGTGTAGATTTTTAAAGTGTCTACATTGCCTCCAATTGCTATGTACTTTCCGTTAGGACTCCAATCAGTTGTCCAAAGTATTTCCTTTGCCAAAGTATTTTGTCCGAAAGCCTGATTAGATAAAACAATAATCAGAAAATTTAGGATAGCAAATATTTTAATTCTTTTTGTCATTTTGCAGGCTGTCTTTTAGGGTTGCCACTAACTCACAACCAACTTCCTCACCACGCACCATTCATCGCTGGTGATGCGGATAAAATACAGGCCATCTTTCAATCCCGAAACATCAACATCCTTTTTGTTGGTGTTGATTATCGAAAATACCTGCTGCCCTCTAACATCAACAATTCCGATGTTTACAGGCCACCTTTCGATGCCCGAAATGTGAATTTTTCCCTTTGTAGGATTTGGAGAAATCTGAACCGCTGCTCCCTGGTTTTCATCAATCCCTGTGATCACCCACATAATACCCACCTTAGATAATCCTTCATTTACAAATTGTCCGTCATCCGGAAATAAATCATCATAAATGACTTCAAAACCCCATTCCCAACTAGTGTAGGTGCTATATAACCGTAAATGGATTTCCCCGTCAGCAAAAAAGCCGTCTTCCATCGAAGTAAGCGAATCGTCACCAAAAAGTACCAAAGCGTAATTTTGTGATAAATCGGTCAATTCGATCTGACCGGCGCAAACATCAGTTGAAGTATAGGCCCGGATAAAGTCACCGGGCTGGATTAATGGATCGCCCAACGCAATTGCCGGAATCGAAATAACATGTGAGTTTCCTGTCGGCACACATTCATCCCGGAAGGTGGATTCCGGCTTGCTGCTTTCCTGTAAATTGGTTTTTCCCTGGTTGGTTTTTGCTTCAGGGAAAGTAATTGTTGCCGGAGCTTCCATTTTTACAAGATAAGATTTTCCGGAGTTAAGATTTTCGAGGGATTCAACTCCTTCGCCAGGCCAGTAAACGTGCGATCCGGCCACTTCTTTTGCAATAATCAGGTTGCTGCCAAGGCTTCCGAAAAGCGCTTCACACGGAACATTGCTGCTGCTGATCACCGGAATAAGATTCCAGCCGGCATCCAGCGCCAGGGTGTGGTTAACCAGGTCGTAACCCGAAAAACTGAGGTTTACATCTCCTGAAACTTTTATTTTGTAACCGTTGTGGGTGTTCCAGTCGCCAATTGTGTTCATCCCAACCGATGGCCAGTAAGCGCCGTCCATATCCTGAACAATAATCAACTCGTCTTCGATACCCTCAAATATTTTTGGAAGTGTTGCGTCCACTGGAAACAGATAGCTCGAAATGCCGCTCCAGCCCTGTGGGATCGTAAAAAGCTGCTGAACCACCGGCGGAGTCTGCCCTTCGAGAGGCGGGAAAATGATGTAATCAATCCAGCCACAATCCGAGCCGCTAACTACACCAACATCTTTCATGTAAACCCATTTAAAGGTATGTTGGCCCGCCGTTACGGGATAAGAAAACTCAGCCCAGCTTTGTTCACCGGCCCATTCATCCTTTATCTGGTTATCGATATAAAACTGCAGATAATCGTAATCGGCTTCCGAAGAAACCTTGCGGAAAAACGAAATTTCGCCATCCGCAATCACATTCAGCGAAAGCTGTAAAATGGATTGGGCATTATGTCCGATTGCCCCCGATTTGGCGCAATACGTTCCTTCGTAGACTCCCGAATTTACAACGGTCCAAACGGCGTTTCCGGAACTTTCCCAGTCGTACTGGCTAAAGTCGCCGGTTTCGAAATCTTCGGTAACCAGACCAACAGTAAATGCCATATCAAAACTGTACGAAAAACCGGTACCATTTGAAACACATTCAACACCCAGAATCCCAACAATGGCATGGCCTACAGGAGTTCCTGCACTCGCCGAAATTTCAAATCCTGCAGTGGCTTCTCCGCCCGGTGCGATGGTTCCAAAATTAAGGATGCCCAAATTAATTGTGATGTAAGGATCGGTGGTTGTAAATTCGGCTGCAATATCGGTAACATCAAACAGGCCGGTGTTTTTGAGGGTAACCATGATCTGAACGGTTTCGCCCGGATCAATCCGTCCGTTATTGTTTCCTGTCGGGTCGAGGATTTCGATGCTGCCGGTTTTCATTCCAAAGGCTGTTTTTGCCAGGCCTTTGATACAGAAATTGCCGGTATGCTGATATCCTGAAGGATCGTTGTAATCGTAAAAATCTTTCCAGGTAGCGCCTTCTTTATAAAAACTTTCGCCCGGACCGGCGGCTGATTCAACAATGGTGCGGTAACTGGCACCCAGCAAAACCGGCACATCCGAAGTGCGGTCGTAAGGATGTCCGCCATCGGAAAGTTGAAGATAAATATAAAAATCGTCGTCCTGCGTCAAAGTAACCGGCACCGGCAAATCAATGGTGTGAAGACCGGAATAATCGATATGCCCGGAAACGGAAGCCAATTCATTGGTGAGATTTCCTCCCGTAAAATTATTGTAAATCTTAACCGTAAAATCCACATTATGGACGGCTGTAAAGAAGTTAACCGAGGTGAGCATATCGCCCGAGGCAGCCATAAAGGCGTTAAAAGCTTCGGTAGTTCCGGTTTTGGTGTCGCGCCAGCCATGGTAATCGTGATAATAGGTTTGATCGTATTGCAGCGGCTCAACATCCTGGAACGAAATGGCGCCCATTTCGGGGTTGCGGCAGGCGTGCTTGTCGTAATAGGAAATCCAGAAATAGCCGGCATTTCCCCAACCTGCGCCCCAACTGTTTTTTACAAGCCATGCTCCGGGCAAAGGCGCCTGTGTAATTTTGGCATTGTCCCAGCCAACGATGGCCACGGCATGATTGGGTTCGAGCGTGTTTGATGGGGGCTGATAATGCACATAATTCGACATGAAAGAGCCGTCGTAGCACATGCAGGTTCCTAAAACGCCTTCATTCATAATTTTTTGTTTGATGAGGATGATGCCATTGAGATTTGCATCCATGGTAAACCACTCGATATTTCGAGGATAATAGTAATGATAACTTTCGTCCTGGCGTGATGGAGGCGAGTTGTAGGATTGGCCATCAATTTCGCGGACAGCGCCTTCGTTGCGGGAAAGATAAGCAGAAGTTACGCGGTAATCGCCACCCTGATGAACCTCGAGGCCACTGCCCGAAGGCGGGTTGATGTCGTCGTTGTTGTGCTGGTTAAAACCGTTCCACCAGTCGAGGTGATATTCGGCCAGCGCCGGTTCTCCGGTTTCTCCTGCTGCTGCCCAGGCGCCGGTCATCAGCATATTTCCTTCCATGGCTGCGTAGGCACCGTGTGTCCAGCAGGTTCCACCCTGCTGGCTTTTCACGGAAGTAACATAATTTACGCCGTTCACATTTCGTAAATCGTAGGTCGTGGGAGGTGTTTGTGCCCACGATGGATAGATTATCAATAAAAGAAAACAGACTAAAGATATTTTTTTCATTTTATATTTTTCTAAGGTCAAAGTTAGGTTATTCACAATCAGGATAAATGAACGTAAATTCCGAATCTGATAAGATAAAATAGGCATTACCCGGAAAAAGAACACCCAAAGTGTTGATGTTCATCTGAGGCCAGTAAACACCCAAACCGGCAATTTCTTTAATTATCAGAATATGATCAATGTTAACCCCGAAAATATCCAAAACCGGCTGAGGGCACTCGCTTATTACTGGCAGAAGGTTCCAGCCAGGTTTAAGGTTTACCATTTTGTCAGAATCATTCCATCCTGCAATCTCAAGTGCGACAGCATTATTGAGTTTAATTTTATAACCTTCGTGGTTATCCCAGTTTCCAAGGGTGTTAATATTCAGGCCTGGATAAAAGATGCCCTCGAAATTCTGAAGAATGACAATTTCCTCTATAATGGATTGAAAAAGTATTTCAGGGTTACTGTTTTCAGGGATCAGATATGTCGAAATCCCACTCCAGCCAGCGGGCAAATAAATGAATTGGGTTATTGGCTCACCGGTTTCTATTTCAATAGTTCCAAAATAAGGTTTGCGGTTTTGCCTGGTAATTACGATTTCAGCAGTGCCTGGCTCGGTTATTGGCTGAAGGGTGACCAGGGCTGCTCCGGAAGCTTCCGCTAAAGCGGCGCCATGCAAAACTCCATTTTTCGAAATTGCCACATAAGCGTAAGGCTCGGTGGTAACGGCGAAGGTTTCGGCTGTTAGCGGCATTTTTGCAGGGTAAGTGGCAAGAATTTCCGGAGGTTGCGAAAAATAAATCATCACCGACGGGTCGCCCATCAGTTGGTAAATTTCCCAGTAGTAATTTGTTAATCCCGACCCCGACTGGCTTACAGCAAGGTTTCCCGCTGAAACCATCTGGCCCTGGGTTACAAACCAGTCGTTGGTGGTAATGCCGGGTTTGTCGTGAAAGGTGCGGTCGTAAGCGCCCAATTTTGAAACGTTGTAGGTTGGATTTGCGGTAACTGCCTTAAAACCTACGCCCCACCAGTAATCCTCATCCCAGTAAGTGTAGTTGGTCCCGCCGATATATCCCAGGGCACCTTTGCCGGCTGCTCTGAGCAATGTTTCACCAAAACAGGTACTCCCAAACGAATTACTCTGGCAGCAGTTTCCAACCATGAGCGGATATTGGTGGGCATTTTGAAGCGATGCTACATTCCCGTTTGAAAAGGAAGGATTCGACCAGCCTGTAACACCACAATGCGCTGTGTAATTGGCATAAGCCACGCCACTGCTCACATTTTGAATAATTTTTGTTGAATAATTGCCGCCGTTTGGTTCAGGCTGGAGATAGGTGTGGGAAGTCAATCCGTGCGCTGCATTAAAATAATTCTGCGTTCCGTAGTTGATCTGACCATTGCCCCAGGTAAGTTCGTGGGAGGCATCATCACCGGTAACCATCACCACCTCATCCAGAAATGAAGGATCGGGCATCAGGTATTGCTCATATTCGAGGGTTTTATCAATTTGGGGCTGCAGCTCGGCAATGTTATTTGCCGAAAACCTGCCGTAAAAAACTTCTGGAAGTTTGTCGTTGGTATATTCGCAATAATAAAGATCGGTAACATGATTCCCGGCAGTACCCGAAAATGCAGGTATTTGTGCAACATCACCAACAAATAAAACAAAACTCGGTGGAAAAACCCCGGCAGGAGGATTCTGGTAAAAATTTTTGAGATAGGCTTTTATTGAGGTGGTGGTGGTACCCACCGACGGATTGTTGGTATAAGCTTCGATAACTTTAAATCCTTTCCTGGTTTTCCATTGGATAAAAGGCTGTAAAACTTCCTGGAACATGGGATCAGAAACAATCATAAAGGTCTGTGATGCATTTAAAATCAGGCTCCGGTTCTCCGGCATTTTGTAATTGATCAGATCATTAAATAATCCTTCAAACCAGGGCGATCTGACGCGTGCTTTTTCGCTTTCAGTCACCGCTAAAGCGTCATTTTTGAACTGGATTTCAGCATCAAGCATATAGATAATTTCCATTTCTGCCGTTACCGGATTATACCTGAACGGCGAAATTTCGAGCCGGGCCAGGCGAACGCCGCGCAGAATGCCCAAATCGATGACTTTTACCGGATCAAAGGAAAAAAAACGATTGGTCGAATAAGTCAGGCTATCAAAAATAAAATCCAGATCATCCGGGTTTTCGGTTTGTTTTGAAACAGGTGGCTGAGCCGGGAAAACTGGATAACCGATTTTTAAATCGTTTAAACCGATAACACGGATTTTTTGTTCGTTGTACACAACTTCAACCTCACAACCCCATGGAATCTCGATGAGCTGCTTTAAAACCGGCAGTTGGGGCTTGCCTTCTTCCATCGAAAAACCATAATCTTCAACCAAAATCTGACTAAAACGTCCTGCTTTTGTATTAATCTCCGCCACCCGGAGATTGTTCAGGCCGGAATGAAATTTCAGGATTTCAGGATTTTCGGTATCAAAAATGAATGATTGATTTTCGTCAGAAAACTTTATCCCCTGGCTATATGCCGGCAACATCAAGAATGTTGTAAGAATTAACAAGGAGAATATTTTAAGTAAACGTATTTTTTTTCTCATAATGAATTGCTGTTATGATTAATACCCCCAAAATTAGTGATTAAAAATGGAACCCAAACATTTTGATTGAGGAATTTGGATTTTGGAGTGGTCGCAGCAAGATACCGGGCATCCTTATCCATTGCATTTTCTAAAAATATGCCTTCTTTTGTTGGCACGTAAATCATTAAATATGAACATAAAAAATGCAAAAAAAGCAAAATGAAGTATCACCAGCACACAGAATAAATTATCTTTGGCGCATTAAACAGATTATAAGTTAACGTTTTAACAGGGTTTTAGAAAATTACAAACATTAAAAAATATCATTATGGAAACAGTAAAAATATTTTTAGCATCATCATCCGAATTAATAGACGACCGTAAAGAATTTGAGATATTCTTAAACCGTAAAAATAAAGAATACATCAAAGCAGGTATTTTTCTGGAGTTGGTGCTTTGGGAAGATTTTGTTGATGCGATGTCAACAACACGACTTCAGGATGAATACAACAAAGCGATTGCCGATTGCGATGTTTTTGTAAGCCTGTTTCATACCAAAGTCGGAAAATACACCGAAGAGGAATTTGTTAAGGCATTGGAAACATTTAAAGCAAACGGCAAACCACTAATTTACACGTACTTTAAGGATGCAGCAATAAGCATGAGTAAAATTACACCCGAAATTCTGAGCCTGCTTAATTTTAAACAGCGCCTGAGCGATTTGGGTCATTTTTTTACAGTTTACGCTGATATCACCGATTTAAAATTCAAATTCAGCGAACAGCTCATAAAAATATTACCTAAGCTGACGGGTGTTTCTCAAAATGCAATCGAAAAAGTTAGTGAGCCTACCATCCAAAAGACAAATACAGCGACTATTACCGGAAACAGAAATATAAATATTCAGGACGCTACAGGTTCCATAACAATAGGCTAACTCATAAAATATCAGGAGGGACCATTTCTAAGGGCCGCCTATGCCCGCTTTTTTGTTCATGCTCAATGTAGCATTCTTAAAAAAAAGCGGATATAGCGGCTTTTTCTTTGCTAAAACCAGGCAAATTGAACAACCATTATCTATTCCGCCTCCCCAAATGTAATCGGAAGCCTGACCTTTTGCTGATGATCAGCACCATAATAAAAAAGGCTGCCAGCGATAATCCCGCGGCAGCCTTTTCCAATCAATTTTAAAATCAGACTATTTTTTTATCACAATCTTTTTGTTGATGTTGAGGGTATTTCCTTCAACTTTAAGATAATAAACGCCTTCGCTGATATTGTTTACACTGATACTCTTTGTGAAGAAACCATTGGTTTCGACTTTGTTGAGCTGGTAAACAACTTCGCCCAAAGTATTGATAAGTTTCAGGTTAATCACATCGCTGGCATTAAATTCGACAGTGAAATTTCCGGTAGTTGGATTTGGATAAATGCTTAAAGAAGCATTTTTGTTGCCTTCTTCAATTCCGGTACAATTTTGTACGATTACCAGGAATTCTTCTGACCAAACACCTTCTCCGCATTCATTAACACCGCAAACCTTCATAGTGGCAGTACCTTCGTACATATCACTCCAGGTCACTGTACAGGTATTTCCTTCCTGAAGGGCAGTACCCGCTTCTGCAGGTTCCATGGTCCACATGTATTCAGTTGCAAGGCTGATTGCATCAACAGTATAAATTTCGGCGTAGCCCTGGCAACCCTGATTGCTGCCGCTGATGGCAGTTGCAGCAGCTGGTTTTGGATTTACTGCAATGTAATCGGTCTTGGTTGTAGAGCCACTTCCGGCAGTACCGGTCGCAACAAGGGTTACATCATAAACGCCTGCAGTATTATAGGTAACCAGCGGATTTTGCTCGGTTGAGGTTTCCGGTGTACCACCTTCAAATGTCCAGCTCCACGATGTTGCACCACCGGAAGAATTGTCGGTAAACTGCACCTGTCCTACTTCACAAACAGAAGTAACATTTGCAGTAAAGTTTGCATTTACACCGGCAATGATCACGGTATAATCTTCAATTTCACCATAAGAAGCACTTCCGCATGGTACCGGAGCTGTGCTGTAGGTCATGCGGATTCTCATCCGGTATGGGCCTGGATTCTGGTTTGCAGGTGCGGTAATGCTGCCCGTAAACGATGCACCAGTTCCGCCAACATTGGTAAGCGAATAGGTTTCGTTGGCATCGCCAAATTCCTTGTTCAGGTTCCAGTCGATCCATACTTTTACGATATCGCTGGCCCATGGTGTGCCATTGGTGATAGTTATCGGAACGGCTACTCCAGGTTGCAGATTAGCTGTGATGCCGGTAAAATCGGAAACGCCGCCCTGCCATCCGCTCGTATTGGTGATTTCGCCAAAAACAACTTTCTGGATGTATTCATCTTCGGTAGTTGTGGAAGCCTCGCAATAATCGGAAAAGATAATTTCGACCGTTGATACCTGGCTGATGCCCATACTTGCTGATAAGTTTATGGTGAGCTGAGCAGTGTATCCAAAAGGTGTATTTGCTGCTGCGCTTACGGTGTAGCTTGCGGTTGCTGTTGCATCCGGTATAAGATTACCAAATGGCTGAGCCAAAGTGGTGGAAACTGTAACATAAGGATCGGTGCTGGTAAGAAGACCAACTACGTCGTAAGCGTCGGCAGTACCATTGTTTGCAACGGTAAGAACCATTGTTGCTGTTTCGCCCGGGTCGAGGAAACCATTATTGTTTCCATTGCCATCGTTGATAATGAAGCTTTCGAATTCGAGCGCAGGTGCATGGCCTGAAATTACCAGGTTACTTGTCCAGATGGTGGTGCCATCGGTGGCCGAAACATCAAATAATACGGCTTGTCCGTCAGGAATATTGTCGGCTACATCAAATGCAAAACCATCGGCAACGGTAATAATTTCGTTGGAAAGAATGTTTCCGTAATTTTCGGTGTTATCGGTAATTGTAACATAGCTGTCGGCTGAAGAAATCGTAACTACCACATTTTCGGCGGTTGTTATCCCAACGTTTTTAACTGATAGCGACATCATTACTGATTCGCCATAGTCCATGAGGCCATTATTATTACCGGAAGCATCATTAATGGTGTATGAATCTTTTACAACGTAAGGGCCTGATTGTGGAATTACAGGAACGATGGCCTGGTAAGGAAGATAGTTGTGCAAGGTAACAGTAACTGTTGCATCTCCCGGATTTTGAACCGGTCCGTCGAAAACAACGGTTGCAACGCCGGTAGCATCGGTATAAGCTACGGCATAAATGGTTCCTTCGACATTACTCACGCATACCATGGCATTTGCTTCGGCGCCGTTTGCACCGGTAACGGTAACTACAAATTCAGAAAGGCCAAGAAAAATCTGGCTGTCGTGACTTACCGTTAAGTTTGAAGGCTGTTTTGTCCATGGTTCGATTGAAGCATCTCCTAACCAAAGGTATGTTCTTACGTTTGAACGTCCAAGAGTCCCATGCACGTTTAAAACGGTAACATTTGCAAAATTGGTAATATAGCCGATATTGGTAATATTTTCTTCAAATACGGCTTTGTACATTTCTTTGTCGTAATCATGGTTAGGAATGGTGTAAGATGGGATAATAGCTCCATTTACAGCTACCGAAGCAACCGGTGATTTCATGAATGATTCACAGAGACATTCTCCGTTATAAGCTACAATGTCCATATTATCGCAGCAAACATCAAAAAATACAAAGAGTTTATCAACATTGTTAAGCTGGTTAACGTGGGTTGCAGTGAAACTCCCTGAGGATCCCCACTGCCATAATTCGGTGGCACTGCCGTGTCCACGGTAGTTAAAAATACCACAGGCTGTATTATTTACAAAATCGACAACCTGCTGATTTGATGCTCCTGCTCCGCCATAGGCGGTTGTGAAAACCGGAGTTTGAACGCTGTAAGGGAAAGTCCGGATTTGCTCGCAGCAAAGTGTGTATTTTCCTGGATATTCTTCTTTGTGAGCTATCAAAATTGTGTTTTCTGCCCAGTTGCTCGAAGCATCCGGAGTTAAATAATGAGTCATGGTTTTCTGAATCTGTACATCAAGTTCGTTTAATGAACCCTGATCGTAAACAAAACGGCCAATGGCTATGTCGGCATAGTGATCATCAGGTCCGTTCAAACAGGTGTACCAACTGTCGGAATAAGAGGCATCTTCTCCGCCAGGAGCCCACATATACATCGGGACTTTATTGGGACCACCGCCTGAACCACCGTTAGGATAAGCATCTCCAACCATTAATACATATTCCAGACCATCGCTCAAATACAATTGATTTACGTAATCTTTAAAATGCTGAGGTGTATTGAAACCTGTCTCCAAAGTACGAACCTGAACTTTCATACCCTGTGCGTTTTTAAAGTCAACCAAAGGCTGGATAGCGGCCAAAGCCTCAGTGTTGGTGATGATAAGATATTTTATGCCAACCGTTTCGCGAAGGGTCTGGGTGTATCCCAGATCATCAAAGTTTGCGATGGCTTTGCTGTACATGTTAAAAAATTTCGGCGTAAGTTCCTTGCTGCGATTCAGCGTCATTTGTGAATCGTATCCCGAAAAGGTAACTTTTACTTTGAGGTGGGTAATCACTTCGAGTTCTTTTGTTGCCGGATTGTAGGTAAATGGGGTAACATGCAGGCCAGCAACTTTTACGTCGCGCCAGATGTCGGCTTGTCCCAAAACTACATTTTGTGCAGGGTAATCTAACGATCTCGAATAAAATGCTTTATCCATCACAAACGGTTTGTTGTGTCCACCCGGATTATCGGTGGTTGGCGTTTGAAACGGATAAATGGTGATACCCGAAATTTTGATGGTTTCAACATCGGTAACAGTATAAGAAGCTACCTGGTTATCGGGAATACCGATAAGCTGGTGCAACATCGGAAGTTCGGGAAGGCCAACTTCTTTGGTTGACTGATCTTCGAGAAGGCTGATCCGCTCAAAAGTGACTCCGTCCTGATTGATCATTTCGCTGTACATCCCTTTGATGGTGACGTCGAGAACTAATGACGAACGGTCTGATTGTTCGATAACAATTGCTGGTGTTTCAGGCTGATTACTGCTGAAAGGCACCCAGCCTTTCTGCGAAAACGCCGAAAAAAACGTAAGCAAAATCGCTAAGGTTAGTGTAAAATTTCGGGTCAAGTTAATTTTATGGGGAGAAGGGTATCTTTGCGGAAAAAAAGGCATGATGGAAATAGAGCTTGTTAGGTATTTTTTACCTGAAGAACTGTTAGAAAATTTTGATGTTGTTTTGGTACAAGAGTTAGGGGAGTT
>CAJATL010000263.1 GCA_903944895.1 uncultured Bacteroidota bacterium | reverse complement strand
TACAATGTTATTTCTTTAGCATCCTATCTGTTGCCAACCATTGCCAAAATTAGTGCGAAAAATATTTATTGCAACAAATTTTATCTGTATCATTTGCAAGGGGTTATCTTCGGTTGTTTTTTCATGCGGAATCGCTGCATATTTTGGCTCTGATGGAATTTTCAGACACGTATACGAACTTTTTTATCTGTATTCATTGAAATTGAGGTGTTTACTTTGACGCGACATTGACTTTTATAATAAAACCTTCTCTTTTAATAGAACCAAGGTACTATTGACTGACATCTTGTTGGAAAGTATTTTTGAAAAAATTTTTCACCAGGTAAATTCAAATACCATGATCTATATTATCGATGATGATCAGTATGTAAGACGCGGTTTTGGTTTGCTTCTAAAATCGGGAGGATTTGAAAGCACATCATTTAGCAGTGCTGAAGAGTTTTTGGAAAAGTACAATCCTGACAACACTGCTTTGGTAATACTCGATTATCATTTGCCGGGCATGACCGCCTGCGATTTACTTGAGTATTTTGCAAAAAGTAAACTGTATTTTCCGGTTGTCATCATAACGACCTTTGATGATCAGCAAAGCCGCGCGTGCGCTAAAAAATACGGTGTAGTGGCTTACATGCGAAAACCTGTCGACGGTGAAGCGCTGATAGATATCATCAAGTACGCTTTACCCATCATGAACCATTAGAAACCAGGTAAAAAAAATGAGCATTTATAGTTTTAAACGCTAAGAAAAATGAACCAGGAACTGTTACATCACTTTCAATCGGAACGCCTGAGTGTGGAGGAGCGTGTTGTTGCAGGCAAAGCTTTGCGCAAAAAATATCCACGCCACCTTCAGGGAGAGTATCAACCTGCTGCTAACCGAACTGATCCGGTTTCCATCCTGGAAGAGCAGGCAAAAACCCGTCTTCCCGACCTGGTGCCGGTGCGTTATGCACGCATGCTAACTTCCCCTTTTGCTTTCCTGCGCGGAAGTGCAGCCATCATGGCCGCCGACCTGGCTGCCGGACCAGAGCCAACCGGAATTACGGTGCAGGCCTGTGGCGACATGCATGTTGCAAATTTCGGGGTTTTCGCTTCCGCCGAACGTAATCTGGTTTTCGGCATCAACGATTTTGATGAAACCCTGCCTGGACCCTGGGAATGGGACCTGAAAAGACTTGCAGCAAGTATTGTGGCAGCGGGAAGATTTCTTGGGGCAAAAAATAGTTTATGCAAAGAGGGTGTAAAGGCTGCAGTGAACACCTATCGTTCAAAGATGCATGAATATGCAGGCCTGGGATACCTTGATTTATGGTACGCAACCATTAGTGAAAAGGATATTCTGAGAACACTAACCGGCTCTGCAAAAGCAGGCGCATTTAAAATAATGGGCAAAGCACGGGAGCGCACACACATGCAAGTGCTCGGTAAACTCGCCGACCTGGTGGATAAGAAATATCATCTGCGTATTAACGCACCCTTCATCGTAAGGGAAACGCATACCCAGGATGGAAGGCCTATCGGAGAAGCATTGGGATTATTTCTCGAGTCCTATTTTGATTCCCTCGGCGATGAGCGTAAGGCCATTTTAAGAAATTACCGCATCGTTGATGTTGTCAGGAAAGTTGTTGGCGTTGGCAGTGTTGGAACACGGTGCTGGGTTGTTTTTCTTACAGGAAATCATGCCGACGATCCACTTTTTCTTCAGATCAAGGAGGCACAGCCATCTGTGCTGGAGCCTTACCTTTCAAAATCAGTTTATGAAAATCGGGGACAAAGGGTGGTCATCGGGCAGCGATTGCTTCAGGCAGCTCCCGATATATTTCTCGGATGGTGTGAAATGGGTGGCATTAATTTTTATGTGAGGCAATTACGCGACATGAAAGGCGGCGTTGAATTCGATCCCAAAACAACCCGCATCGAAAACCTTGATCAATATAGTTCATTATGTGGCTGGGCACTGGCGCTGGCTCATGCCAAATCAGGCGATGCTGCAATGATTTCGGGATATGCAGGAAGGAGCGACGCTTTGGATGAAGCCATGGTACGCTTCGCCTTTGCTTATGCCGAACAGACTGAAGATGATTTTCATGCACTTGTTTCAGCAGCAAAAGGAGGAAGGATTAAAATTTCGGCGGTTTCGGCATGAAACGTTTTTATCATGCAAATAAAAATATTTAAACAATTTATTAAACAAATAAAATTTATAAAACATGAAGAGAAATAATTTAAAAAAAGGGTTTGCCTCACTTTTATTTGCGGCATTTTTGATGGCTTTTGGACAAACAGCATTTGCCCAGGTGCCGGTAACACGACAAATGCCCGATACGGCAAAAATGACTTACAACCAGATTTCGCAATCAGCCAAGCTGTTTGTTTATCCTTCGAAAGGACAAAGCCAGCAACAGCAAAAGAAAGATGAATATGAATGTTATGTATGGGCCATGGAACAGACAGGTATTGATCCATTAAACCTGCCAAAAGTTGAAGCAGCCCCGGCACAAACAGGCCCTACAGGTGGTGCAGTAAAAGGAGCAGCAAAAGGAGCAGCAGCCGGAGCAGCCATAGGTGCTATCGCTGGTGATGCCGGACAAGGTGCAGCCATTGGTGCTGCTGCAGGTGGAATGGCCGGAAGGCGACAAGGTAAAAATGCACAAGCACAGGCCAACCAGCAGTCGCAGGCCACTGCAGCAGCAACTGAAGCTGAAACAAAAAATACGTTTATCAAAGCCTTTTCGGTGTGCATTGAAGGTAAAGGATACACAATCAAATAATTAGAAATGTCAATTTATCAATTTTAAATTTAACAGGATGAAAAATTTAATCATAATGGCAGTGCTGGTAACAGGTCTGTTTGCATGTACCTCAGGCACCGATAAAAAGAAACAGGAAAATGTTGAACTGGTTAAAAGCTACGTGACCGCCGTCGAAAACCTTGATTTTGAGGCGATGGGCAATTATCTCGACGTCAACTATCTTGGAATGGGGCCTTCGTACGGCGATTCAATAGGCAAAATGGATGCAGTTGAAAACTGGAAATGGTGTGTTGAAAACCTGTACGAAAAAATCACTTATTCCCGCTCACGCTTTGCTGCGGTGACTATCCCCGACGGTGATAACAAGGGCGAATGGGTTTCCAATTGGGCAGAACTTAGCATTGTTTTCAAAAACAATGACCGTAAAGTGATGATTTGGGCTAATACGAATTACCTTATCGAAAACGGTAAAATAAAACGAAGCTTCACTTTTTACAACGAAGCCGATGTTCTAAAGCAACTGGGATTTGTAGTGGTTTTGCCTGGAGGTGCACAATAAAACTGATTTTGTAGCCACTTGCCTTTAGCGAAAAGCCTCATGGTATAGCGCGGACTTGCGGACATTGCAGATGCTGATCAGACTGAAGATGATTTTCATGCACTTGTTTCAGCAGCTAAAGGAGGAAGGATTAAAATTTCGGAGGTTTCGGCATGAAGAGTTGTTATCAGGCAAACCGAATCAGTAAAATAAATATCAGAAATAAGTAAAACATAAAGAGATATGATTTTTCTACAACTTGCCATTTTATTGGTCTTTATCTTTCTCGGCGCACGGATGTCGGGAATTGGATTGGGTGTGATGGGCATGCTCGGATTGCTCGTCTTTTTATTTGTATTCGGCATGCAACCCGCCGATCCTCCCATCGAAGTGATGTTGATTATCATGAGTGTTGTTACTGCTGCAGCAGCATTACAGGCTGCCGGAGGGATGGATTACCTGGTAGATGTTGCCGGCAAAATATTGCGCAGCAAGCCACAACAGATTACTTTCCTTGGACCGATAGTTACTTATTTTTTTACGCTGTTTGCCGGCACAGCACACATTTCTTATTCGATCCTGCCGATTATTGCAGAGGTTGCCATAAAAGCACGGATACGTCCTGAACGGGCTTTAAGCATGAGTGTTACAGCCGCTCACATGGGTATAACATCAAGCCCGGTTTCGGCGGCTTCGGCGGCTTTGCTCACTGTGCTTGCTGCAAGCGGGGTAAAACTTGCCGACATTCTGATGATTTGTATTCCTTCCACACTTATTGGCGTAATTGTTGGTATTCTTTTCGTCCTCAAAAGAGGAAAGGAATTAAGCAACGATCCGGAATTTCTCGAAAGGATGAAAGACCCTGAATTTGCAAGAAAACTCGAAGGTGATCAGCAGGAAGCCAAAATAACCCTCAAACCCGGAGCCATAAAATCGGTGATCATTTTTGCCGCCGCAGTATTGGCTGTAGTTTTGTTAGGATCTTTTCCGGCTTTGCTTCCCGGGTTTTCAGAAGTAGCTGGATTTCAGCCCGGCTTTGCCGTTAATGCCGCCGGGCAGGTTCAGATGCCTTCGATGATTATGATGATCATGCTTGGAGCAACCGGATTAATTATTCTTTTTGCCAACACAACAGCCAGTCAGGTTACCAAAGCAAGTTTATTTTCTTCAGCTGGCCAGGCAACCATCGCGGTTTTTGGCGTGGTTTGGATGAGCGGCACTTTTATGGAGCACAATTATGAGGCAATAAAAACTACGCTTGGCGACATCGTCACCAATTATCCCTGGCTTTTTGCATTGGCATTATTTACCCTGAGTATTTTGCTTTTCAGCCAGGCTGCAACCACCAAAGCTTTAATGCCGTTGGGTTTATCGCTGGGAATGGCACCGGCTTACCTTGTCGGGATATTTCCGGCTGTTAATGGCCACTTTTTTGTGCCGGGTTATCCTACACTTTTGGCTGCCATTCAGTTCGACCGCACCGGCACAACCAAAATCGGGAAATATGTTCTCAATCACAGTTTCATGTTGCCCGGAATCGTAACCACCCTTGCTTCGGTGATTGCAGGCTTGATTTTACAATCAATTTTATTATAACCATCTAAAAATAACAAGTTAATTATGTACCGAAAATTAAGCTTATTCATGCTGGTAACCGTTCTCCTTTTTGGATTGAGCAGTTATTCGCAAACAAGAACAGAAAAAGATTTGCTCGGAGAGAAGCAAATTCCAAACGACGCCTATTATGGCGTGCAAACCGCGAGAGCTTTGGAGAATTTCCAGGTGAGCGGAGTAAAAACAAATTTTTACCCTGATTATGTTAGGGCCTACGCGATGGTAAAACTTGCCGCTGCCCGCGCCAACACTGATATCGGACGAATGAGCAAGGAAAAACTTGCCGGAATCGAGAAAGCCTGCAAAGCTGTGATGGATGGAAAATATCACGACCAATTCCTTGTTGACCTCTATCAGGGAGGTGCCGGCACTTCAGCAAATATGAATGCCAACGAAGTACTGGCAAACATCGGGCTTGAAATGATGGGTCACAAAAAAGGGGAGTATCAATATCTCGAACCACACGATGACCTCAACATGGGCCAATCTACTAATGATGTGTATCCAACAACCATCCATGTTGCTTTGCTTTTGCACAACGACAAGGTTATTGCCGAATTAAAACTGCTCTCTGAAGCCTTTCATAAAAAAGGTGACGAATTTAAAGATCTGCTGAAAATGGGGCGCACCGAAGGACAGGATGCTGTGCCTATGACGCTGGGACAGGAGTTTCATGCTTTTGGAGCCCAACTGGACGCCGAGATTGCCGGCCTCCGGTATTGTGAAGCCTATTTGTATGAAGAAAATATGGGAGCCACAGCCATTGGAACCGGGATCACAGCATCCCCGGGTTATGCCGAAAAATGCGCCGTTCATCTTGCCGAAATCACCGGAAAACCAATGGTTCTGCACCCCGAACTTATTGCCGCAACTTCATCCATGCAGGGTTTTGTGATGTATTCATCAGCAATAAAAAGCCTGGCTGTAGCTTTATCAAAAATCAGCAGCGACTTGATTTTCCTGGCTTCGGGTCCACGTACCGGAATTTTTGAAATCAACCTGCCGGCACTTCAACCTGGTTCCTCAATTATGCCTGGCAAGGTTAATCCTGTTATGCCCGAATTGATGAACGAAGTTTGTTATAAAGTGATGGGTAACGATGTAACGGTAACAATTGCATCATCCAACGGACTTCTTCAACTCAACGCCTATGAGCCGGTTGTAGCCATCGCCATCATGGAATCGCAGGCGATTTTATACAAAACCATGCCTTTGTTCCGCAAAAACTGTATTGATGGAATTACTGCCAACGAAGATGTTTTGAAACATTACATCGACCGCAGTGTGGGCATTGTAACGGCTCTCAACCCGGTATTAGGTTACGAAAAAACCACCGAGTTAGCTAAAGAAGCCCTGGAAACCAACAAAGGTATCCTCGAACTGATCCGCGAAAAGAAGTTACTCACCGAAGATCAGATAAAAAAGCTTTTGGACCCGGCAGCCATGACCGGACAGAAATAACAAATAAATCAAATCACAATTTTCAATAATTCAACAAAATAAAACGATTCATTAACTTTAAATTTATTAAAAATGAAAAACACTTTATTAAAACTCAGAACAGTACTGACAATTTTTATGATGGTTGTCAGCGTATTAGTGTGTGGGCAGGATAAAAAATTGCCAAATGTCGTAATTCTGGCTACCGGCGGTACGATAGCCGGCGCCGGTGCAAGTTCAACAGGATCGGCTTACACTTCGGGCCAGGTGAAAATTGAAGCCATGATTGATGCTGTGCCAAATATCAGGTCACTGGCCAATTTACGGGGAGAACAGCTTGCCAACGTAGGTTCACAGGACATGAGTGTAAAAGTATGGCTCGACCTGGCGAAACGTATTAACGAACTCCTTGCCACCAAAGATGTTGATGGCATTGTAATTACTCACGGAACCGATACCCAGGAAGAAACAGCGTATTTCCTGAATCTTGTCGTAAAAAGCGATAAACCGGTTGTATTGACAGGTTCGATGCGTCCTTCGACAGCTTTAAGTGCCGATGGCCCGCTCAACATGTACAATGCCGTTGCCATTGCTGCCAGTCCAAAAGCAAAAGGCTATGGTGTGATGGTTTTGATGAATGACGATATTCACTCCGCACACGACGTAAAAAAGATGATTACCACGCCTGTTCATACTTTCGAGTCTCCACTCGAAGGTCTTCTGGGAACCTGCATCTTTGGTGAAGTGGAATTCTTCCACAAACCATTCGGCAAACATACTGTTGACAGTGAATTCTCTGTTGACGGTGTTAAGGAATTACCACGCGTCGACATCGTTTACACCTGCGCCGATGTATCTGGTGATTTAATTGATATCATGGTTAAAGCTGGAGCAAAGGGCATTGTTGTAGCCGGAGTTGGTGATGGTAACATGAATGCCGGAACATTGGAAGCTGTTAAGAGAGCAACAAAAGCTGGAGTGCCTGTTGTTAGGGCTTCGCGTGTACCTGTTGGTGCAGTATTAATTAAGGGCGAGATTAATGATGAAGAATATGGCACTGTATCTTCAGCCGATCTGAATCCCCAAAAAGCAAGGATACTTTTAATGCTGTCTTTGCTGAAGAAGGACAGGAGCAGGGAAGATTTACAGAATTTGTATATCGAGTACTAATCAAATAAAACCAGAATATGAAAACATGCTATGGTAAGATTTTGATACTTGTACTGCTGTTTCTGCCGCCGGCATTAATGGCACAGGTAAAGGAACCACAGGCCGGAGATACCACCTATTACAAAACACTCATTCCTGAAGAAAAGCAGGGGCTACTCAAAAATATGAGTATGATCGCCAATACCCGCTTTGCTTTGAGAAATGAATTTACTGATGGTGAGTACATGCAATCACGTTTTATGATGGAGCAGTTCAGGCTGGAAATCAAAGGAAAAATTCACGATAAGGTTTATTTCCGTTTCCGCGATCGCTATACACGGGCGCAAACTTCGGAGTCGCTGGATAATTTCAGCCGTTCCACCGACCTGGCTTTCATCCGCGTGGACGCTACCAAAAAGTTGAGTATTATGGCAGGTAAAATGTGTGCCGACTGGGGTGCCTACGAATTCGATTATAACCCCATCGATATTTACGAATACTCCGACATTATCGAATATGCCGATAATTTCCTGACCGGGGTTGGCGTAAGTTATCAGATCAATCCAAAACACCAGCTAACACTCCAGATACTCGATTCGCGCACAAAAACCTTCGATGACCTTTATGGCTATCAACCCAATTTTGAAGAAGGAAAAATGCCTTTGGCCTTTGTGGCCAACTGGAGAGGGAGTTTGTTCGATGGTAAATTCAACACCATCTGGTCGTATGCTTTTCACAACGAAGCACGCAATATCGAACTGGATGAACCGGCCGGGATGAACTACATTGCGTTGGGTAACCAGGTGAAACTTGGCAAATTAACTGTCGAATACGACTTTAAATGGAGCCAGGAAGATCTCGACCGTTCAGGTATCATCAGCGAACAGGTTCCGGATGATCTTTATCCTTACGCGCTCGAAAATACCGTTTATATCGGTCATTGGCTGCACCTCTATTACAGGGTAAATCCTAAAATCAACCTTGCGCTTGTGGGTATGATGGACATTGCCAACTGGGAGGATGATCTGGACGAGAATCATGCTGGTTTTGATAATCAGATTCGTGTAGCTTACGGGATTATCCCGACCATCGAGTATTATCCGTTTAAAGATCTCAACCTGAGATTTTATGCCAACTACGTAGGCAGAATGTACGATTATTCGGATTATGCAATCGAACGTTTCGGGGTGAAAGATTATAACACCGGCAGGTTTGCAATAGGTTTTGTATCGCCTCTGGGCATATTCTAACACATCAATTTTAATTTAAAACCAAATCAAAGGAGGCAGGAATGGACGATTTTAATAAAAACAGGGTAAAGAAACTCGTAATGTTCCTGCTTTCCTTGATTTTAGCAGCGGGAATTACTTTTCTTATCAAAGATCCCGGATTTACCGACTCACAGGTTTATGTTCTTTTTCTTTTATTTTTTGCAGTAGGATTGTGGCTCACAGAGGCGATGCCGGCCTTTGCCGTCAGCCTGTTAATCATTTCCTACCTGGTATTTGCGCTTGGAAATCCGTTTCTCAATTCTCAGCCCGAAAATATCGATAAATACGCGCAAACTTTTTCAAGTAGCGTAATATGGCTCATGTTGGGTGGTTTTTTTCTGGCTACAGCCATGACCAAAACGAAATTAGATGAAGCACTTTTCAGGTTTACCCTTAAAATCTCAGGCCGAAATCCCCGAAATCTGCTCGCCGGCCTGATGTTTACAACCATGTTGGCTTCGATGCTGATGTCGAATACTGCAACAACAGCCATGGTAATTGCTGCCATCATGCCATTGCTGGCTTCGTTGGGTAAAACTTCGGGTTTTTCAAAAGCTTTGTTGCTGGGAATTCCTATAGCTGCAGCAACCGGCGGCATGGGTACAATTATCGGGACACCACCAAATGCCATTGCTGCCGGTGCTCTGGAAAATGCAGGTATCACAATTGATTTTATTGATTGGATGAAATTTGGTGTGCCGATCGCATTGGCGCTAACGGCGATTAGCTGTTTTGTGCTGATCAGATTGTTTATCAAAGACAATACGCCAATTTCCCTTGCTTTTATGGATAATCAGGTGGTTGATAAAACACAGGAGTTTGTCAGGCAACGCAGGGTTGTTATCGTTGTCATCATCATTACCGTTGGGTTATGGCTAACAACTTCATTGCATGGAATTAAAGTTGCCGCAGTTTGTGCCGTGCCACTTGTCTTCCTCACGCTAACCCGTGTTCTCGAAGGCAAAGATATTCAGGGGTTGCCCTGGGATACGCTTTTACTGGTTGCCGGAGGTTTATCACTCGGATTAGCCCTTGAACAAACCGGTTTGTTAAACCATTATGCTCAACTTTTGATAACAGTCAAAATAAACAGCATTGTGTTGATGTTTATCTTCGCTTTTTTAACCATGTTGGTTTCCAATATTATGAGCAACACCGCGGCAAGTACAGTAATGATTCCACTTGGAATGGCCATTATGGTTGGGTTTGAGCAACAAATCGCACTGATTATTGCAATTTCAGCCTCTACCGCCATGTTCCTCCCGGTTTCCTCACCACCAAATGCAATCGCTTTCAGCACAGGATTGCTCGAACAAAAAGATTTCAGAGTCGGTGGTATCCTGATCGGAGTGCTTGGGCCAATTCTGGCAATACTTTGGGTGCTGCTCATCAGTTAAATCAATATAACCAAATGAAAACCTGGTTGATCAGCCAGGCTGGTTTTTTCAACAAAACTTCAACTTCAATGATCGACATCAAGGCATGGTTTGATGATTGGAAATATTAAAAAAAGTAAATTTATGGCTGATATGCTAAAAACAACATTTCAACCTGTTAAAGCGAAGGAAAGAATTGTCCTCCTGGATATCCTCAGGGGTTTCGCCCTATTTGGGATACTTTTCGCCAATTTGCTTACCTGGAGCGGGCTTAAATATCTGCCTATCGAAGATATCAGGAACCTGGGAAACTTTGAAGTTGACAGGAACATTTACCAAATCATGAAGTTTTTTGTTGACACAAAATTCTACACCTTGTTCTCGCTGCTTTTTGGGGTTGGTTTTTCGCTTCAGATTTCAAAAAACAGGGACAATCCTACATTTCCGGGATTGTATTTATGGCGTATGGCTTTGCTGTTAACCTTAGGGATTTTTCATTCGATAATCTGGTCGGGAGATATCCTCTCATTATACGCCCTGATGGGCATGATATTGCTGGCATTAAGAAACACGCCGGTTAAGAAAACACTCTATGTTGGTTTGTCCTTATTTTTTCTGCCTGTGCTGCTGTCGGTTGTTTACATGTATAGTTTTGCCAGGGATTTGCCCGAACTGCCCAGGACAGCTCTTTTGGTTTATCCCGATATGACGCCCCAGGAAGTAAAGGCTGGATTTCAGAGTACAGATTTCTGGGTGGTTTTGCAAACCAACCTTCACAGCCTGAAATATCGCTGGTTATCTTTTATCCCTGATGGAAGACCTCTGAAAGTGCTGGGGCTTTTCTTCATCGGAGGCTATTTGTATTCGATTAATTTCTTTATGGTTCATGCAAAAAAATGGAAACTCATCGCCTTGTTTTTCACGGTTGGGGCAGTATTTTCGTTTGCTAGTCTTAAAATCGAAGGCGTTGTTGCATCGTATTCCAGAAACTGGACCGATGTACTCGATAAATTTTTACATGAGGTAGGGCAGCTTTCGCTCACTTTATCCTATATCTGTATGTTGGCAAAGCTTGTGGATGCTTTCCCGAAATTTATATTATTTACCAGGCTGAAAAATTATGGACGGATGTCGCTCACCTCATACCTGGGTCATACCTTGTTGAGCATTTTAATTTTTTATCCTGTTGTAGGGGTTGGTTTAGGCTACCTTGGCAGGCTTTCCCTCGAAAACACCTATTATGTGGCAGTGCTGATTTTGATTTTTCAATTGCTGTTCAGCAATATCTGGTTCAGGTTTTTCGCTTTTGGGCCGGTTGAATGGGCCTGGAGATGCGCCGCCTATCGTAAATGGTATCCCATCAGGATAAAGAAGAATTAAAGAATTTGAATATTTTACCAACTTTCGCTTGGCTGTGCTTCATGGCAATGTCGGCAACTAAATAAAAAAAAGCAATTTACAGTTTTTCATATAAACAAAAAACACATTAATGAAGAAGAATTCCGGATATTCTCTATTACGAGACCCGAGAACAAATAAAGGGACTGCATTTACACCCGAAGAAAGAAAAAAATACGGTTTGGAAGGCTTGCTGCCTGCACAGGTTGAAACTCTCGAAACACAAATGCTTCGCATTAACGGGCAACTCAACCTGATCGAATCGCCGATTAATAAATACAGTTACCTGTCAAATTTGCTCGAAACCAATGAGACGCTGTTTTTTAACCTGATCATGAATGATCCGGCAAAGTTTCTGCCATTGGTTTACACGCCAACAGTAGGCGAAGCCTGTGAGAAATTCGGGCACATCTCCCGCCGGGTAAAAGGCCTTTTTATCTCCATAAACCAAAAAGACCATATTAAGGAAATCCTCAGAAACTGGCCTGTGGAAGATGTACGATTTACTGTTGTTACTGATGGCGGGAGAATCCTTGGACTGGGGGATCTTGGTATCTGCGGGTTAGGAATCCCCATTGGCAAACTCGCACTCTATACAGGTTGCGCCGGTGTTCCACCCGAATTCACCCTTCCGATAGTGCTGGATGTGGGCACCAATAATGAAAAATTTCTTAACGATCCGCTTTATCCTGGATTAAGGCATACACGAATTGTTGGTAAAGCATACGACGATTTTATCGAAGCCTTTGTAGTGGCTGTGAATGAGGTTTTCCCAAAAATATGCATCCAATGGGAAGATTTTAAAGGTGTTGATGCCATCCGGATTTTAAATAAGTACCGCAATAAGGTATGCACTTTTAATGATGATATCCAGGGAACAGCAGCCATTGCCACTGCCGGCTTTATCTCGATCAGCCGCCTGATGGGAAGGCCATTCGCCGAACAAAGATTTCTTTTCCTTGGAGCAGGAGCTGCGGCATTCGGGATTGCTGATATGCTGATTCAGAAATTTCAAAAAGACGGCTTAAGCAGGAAGGAAGCGCTTGAACACATTTGGATGTTCGATGTTAAAGGCTTGCTTGTAAAATCACGAAATGACCTTGCCGATTATCAATTGCAATTTGCCCATGATAGCGAGCCATCGGATAATTTTGCAGAAGCTATCCTTAAAATTAAACCCACAGCCATTGTGGGAGTGAGCACTGTGGGAGGGGCTTTCGATAAGCAGGTCATCGAAAATATGAGCGCTGTAAACGAAAGACCCATTATTTTTCCTTACTCCAATCCAACATCTCACTCCGAATGTACTGCCGAACAGGCTTACACATGGAGTGAAGGGCGAGCCATCTTTGCCAGCGGAAGCCCTTTCGCAGCGGTTACTTACGAAGGGATAACTTTTACACCCGGGCAGGGTAACAATGTGTTTATTTTCCCAGCTCTTGGATTGGCGGTTTTTGCAACCGAAGCCAAACGCGTTACCGATGAAATGCTCATCACAGCAGCAGAAGCCGTTGCCGAACAAGTGAGCCTGCAGGATTTTGAAAGCGGCTTAATCTATCCGAAGGTTGATAATATTTTAAAAGTTTCATTAAATGTTGCCGAAAAAATTGCGGCTCACATTTTTGACAACGGATTAGCAGGTGTCGAAAAACCAGCCGATATCCTGGCCTTTCTTAAAAGCAAAATGTATGTTCCGGAATACAAATGAAAAAAAACCTTTTCGATCACATTATTTATTTTCTTTACTTTGCTTTGATTTAAAATTTGTTTTCATCAGTAACCATCATAAAATTTAATACTAATTTTTTAATTCAATACATTCAATTATGTGCATAATAAATTCACTTATGAAGAGAACTTTTATCACTTTATTGGCATTACCGCTCATCGTAATGCTTTTTTCGTGTGGGGGTAAAAAAAACGCACCTCCTGCTGTAGCAATCGAAGTTCCTGTTACCAGTGTTGTGCAACAGGATGTTCGTCTCGAATCGGAATACACGGGACAAACATACGGGCAATCAGATATTCAGGTCAATCCACGGGTTGATGGAGTAATCCTGAGCCTGAATTTTAAGGAAGGTAACCTCGTAAACAAAGGACAATTGCTTTATACCGTTGATCCACTGCCATTCCAGACCAAAGTGAGCGAAGCCGAAGGCTCACTGGCACAGGCACAGGCTCAGATGGCAAAAGCAAAATCTGACCTTGATATGATCGAACCTCTGGCGAAAATAAATGCAGTTAGCCAACGGGAATTGGTGGCAGC
>CAJATL010000262.1 GCA_903944895.1 uncultured Bacteroidota bacterium | reverse complement strand
CCATTGTCGGCATTTGTTGCAACAACCGTGGCGGTTTCGATGTAGAAGTTGGTGGCAGCATCACGGATAAATCCATGAATTTTTCCATAAGCACCTGCAACCAATACTTCAACAGTATTCGAGAAATCCGATTCGCAGGCATTACTCCACAAAGCAGTAACATTGTAGTTGTAAGTTCCGATAATCAAAGCATTATCGTTATAACTGAGCGTGGCAACCGGGTTTGTGTTGATCTGAACCGCGTTGCGATAAACATTATAACCCAAAAGTTTCCGTGGATCGCTGTAGCCTCGTGTTTCACTGATAACCGAAAGTTTACCGTTGTAGCTTCCACTGCTGATTTCGTTTAAAGCAACCAAAGGCGTAACAAAACGCGAATCAACATCTTCGACCAGACCTCTAACGCTCCAGTTAAAGTTTAATGTTGGTGCAACTTCCAGAAGGGTTTGCCAGCCAGTTCCGGCCAGGTTTATCATATTTCCTTTGCCGTTAATTGCTGGTCCGATATCGCAACCTGCAGGATGTCCTGTGGTGGTATTGTTACGAACACCAAACCAGAATTCTTTTGTAGCATCGACAAGTACAGGCGAGTTAAGAAAAACTTCGTTCCAGGCACCAATGGTTGGGTTCGTAACAATCTGATCCACCAGTAAGGTTCCGGCTGAACTGCTGTTGCCATCAACCCAAACACGGATTGAATAGGTACAGGCAGGTTCGTTTGGCCAAAACAGTACACGGGTTAAGAATTTTCCATCATAAGCAACAAGGTCGGCAGGTACATAGCGCTGTGCAACATCAAAATCAACCGGGCCACCGGTTCCAATGTTGTTGCCATGAGCGAGGTCCCAGTGAATCCAGGTTCCATTATTTCCGATAACAGGTGCTTCCCAGCTTAAATGAACATTGTTATAATTAAGCTGATAACCCAGATTAACCGGAATTTCGCAGGTAAGAGAAGGCATGACTACGTTTTCGACCATGTCGGAAACAACAGTTACCTCCGACAGAACCCTTTCGTAGGCCGGATGTGTTACCGCATAGGAGAATGTTCCCGGAATGGTGGTAAATCCGATAGATCCATCTGCTGTTGTAACTTTGCTCTGGCCGCGATAGACTACTGTGGCGCCCTCGATAGGTTGAGCGTTGCCATTTTTAACCACGAATACCAGTGCGTAGTAATTATTCAAAACAACATTGATATCCAGCATTGTTGTGCCAACAACCAACGGTGAGCTTACCGAAGCATAATTATCTTTGGTGACAACATATTGATAAGTGCCCGGATAAATCTGGAAAGTCACAAGGCCGTTTAAGGTGACATCGCTCAGGATTTCAGTATTATTAAACAAAATGCTGATGTTGGCTCCATCGACCAATTCGCCGAGATCGTCCTGAACAGTGAAATTAACAGTTGTTCCTTCTGGCATTACAAAATCAACTTCTTCGATGCCGGACTGGCCGGTAAGGAAATTGGCCTGTACGCCGGCAGTGTAACTTCCTGCATCAAGACCGGTGAATTGATATTCAGGATTTGTGATTCCTGTGGCAACTTCTTCATCATTCAGGTAAACTGTAAAGCCGTTTGCAGGAATTGCGCCATCGGTTTCAACACCGAGGGTAATGTCGTCGATTAACAATGCAAACCCTGTGTGGTTGTGACGAATGGTAACATATTTGGCTTCTGCCGGAATGGTGTAGATAAACTTGGTCCAATAGGTGAGCGTTGAAACACTTTCGGTTATGAAAACAAAGTCGGAAAGATTATTCCCCGTTGTTGAATAACCGATTTTGAATGTTTCGAGACCGTAAGTTTCGGTGATGGATTTTGCGTAGAACGACAGGGTAAATGGCAGGCTGTGGTGTTGTTCCTCGCTAATAAGCCAGTTATTTGTTGATCCTTCGGCCGAACCGAATGCGGCAAAACAATTACTTCCTGAATAAGCTCCCCAGTAAACCTCAGTTAGTGGTGGCGTTGTAAGTTCACTGCTGAATGTCATAAATGAAGCGGGATCGCCCATGTGTGGGAAGGAAACACCACCCGGATAAACGGTTGGTTTGTTATCCTGATCAACTACTTTCCATCCGCCAATATCATCAATCAGGAATGCTTCGTAGCTTTCGACATCATCCAGAACAGGAGCCTGATCCCACATAAATAATGCAACGCCTGGTGATTGACCGGCAGTAATGATTTCAAGATCATAAGGATTGAAGATACGTTCGGTGATGGCCACAGTTTTTACAAATGCTGTTTCAGGAATATCCAGGTCAACATCGGTTTCGGTATAATCAACAAATCCGGTAAGTGTGATCTGAAGCGTGTAAATTCCCTTTAAAATTTCAGGAATGATAATGCTTCCATCGGCACCAACAACAGCGTTATAAATGTAATTTACGTTGCCGTTCTGGTTTGTCAATTTCACAGTTGCCCCGGCTGATTTTCCTGCAACACCGGTATTGGTATTTACAATCAGGTTGAGATCAAGGCGCATATCTTTTTCGAGTATGTTCGAAACCGAAAGATCCGATTTTACCCCATTGGTGTATTCGGCTTCGGCAGCAAATTCGTAAAGGCCGTAATTAAGTGCCGACCAGGTGTTATCCACAAAAGAAGTATCGGTAACAGGTCCGGTGTTGAGTTGCTCCCAAACGGTTGATGCCACTGTTTTGCGGTAAACATTGTAATTTGTAAATGCTTTTGATGTTTCCTGTGGAACGATTGGGAAAACTACTTCCGGCTCTCCGGCATCAAAATGAGCTATCGGCTGACACATCGAAGGTTCTTTTCCTTCCGGGATTTCGACAATGAAGGTAGTTGAGGATTTTTCGTCGAAGGCAACGGCTTCACCGGTTACCAATCCTGATGCACGAACAAAAATGTTGGCAAAAAGTGGTGGTGAGGTTGCATTTTCCAAAGGATAATATGCGCCTAATCCGTTGCTCCACTGGGTGCGTGTTTTGAAAACGTAAGGTTCGCCTTCACCATCATCGTAAGGAATTACGGAGGTATTATCATAACCCGATATACCAACAAAGAAGCCGTTTGGAGCATTTACAGTCTGTGTTAATTTGCAGCTATTCCATCCGGCAATATTTCTTATGTTTTCCTGAATGAGAAGTACGTTGTCAGCGTCGGGTGTTCCGTCTTCGGTTAACCCCAAAATTGTAATCAACACATGTTCGCAAAGCTGATAGCCTTCAAAAGGATACATGTACCAATACACATTTTGTACGCTTGCATTTGCCTGCCATGAAGAACCCACGATAACATTTGGGTCCCCGGTAGTTATGAGTACACCCCAGACTTCGCCATCATCATAGCGGAACTCCATCGGGTAAGGCTCTCCGGCAGCGTACCAGCTGATCAGGGCATTATCACCGTCTTCAACGGCATTAACCAGGTGAGGTGAAGGTGCATTTTCGAGTAGCGTAATCTGTGGAACCGAATAGGGTGTTCCCGGAACAGTTAACGTACTTTCATATTTCTGATAGCCATCCAGCGTAACTTCGATCTGATAGGTAGTCAAACCCCATACCGAGATAAATACATAATCCCCGTCAACGTTGGTTGTGGTTTGATAATTATCAAGTCCGGTAAGTTTAACAACTGCGCCATCGGCAGGTCCCTGAGTATCGCTCAAAATTACATTTCCCAAAAGGGCAATCATTGGCCGTGGCATGAGCAAGGCATTTCCAAGATCGACGCTGCCGCCAACAGGAAGTACGACATTATTATAAACCACATCATTATAAGCGTATTTCGAAACGGTTACCTTCAGATTATTGCCAGCCATCAAATAGGGTGCGCTGTAATAACCTTCGGCATTTGTGTAGATTTCGGCATTAACCTCAGGAAAATCAGGGTTGGAAATTACCACTTTGGCGCCTTCAACAGGAGTGTTGTCTGATTGATATAAAACTCTGCCGGCAAGGCTTCCAAGACCATTGCCTGTTTCGAACATGAGGCTGGTTACCGGGAAATTGTAAATACTTGCAAAATGGGTCAGATCATTTGGATCGATCGTGGTGTACCAGTTGTCGAAGCCATTACGCAGCGGGCCATACTCAACTTCCTGGTATGCAAAGAATGAATTATCGTTGATGTACTGGCTGCCGCCTTCGTAGTAATAAACCATCACGGCTAAGTTGCCCGAACCTGTATAAATCATCGGATGGGTAAGGTTGATGTTCACCTTGTCCTGGCCTTCAGGAAAATCAACTTTTCCTTCAAAAACCAGAATCATCTCCGAAGAAGGAATTGCACCCTGATCGAAGCTTGCCTTGTCGGTTTGAACCATCCATACTTTTACTTTACGCTGCGGGAGATAATTGGCAAAACTTGTATAATACGACAGCCTTGTGATGATACCACCGGTGTTGAGTTCGTTGGTGTAATACAAACATTCGCTCAAACTGCTGCCTCTCCAGTCGCCGAAATCAATCGGGTAAAGGCGGTAATATGGCGTTTGTGGCGTTAACGGATATGTTCCGATATTTTTAACGACCACCGAATTATCGATAACTTCAACACTTTGTACGTCGCTGATATTGTTGGTTAAATCCATATCATCGGCATAAACAACTTTGGCGAATAACCCATAAACGCCGGCATCCGGAATGTTTACCGGAATATTTAGCGTGGTGTTTCCGGCAACGGCTAAAGCAGTTCCGGCAATGGTGCCATAAACGGTTTCGATGCCATTTACAAAAGCACATGCCTCAATGGAATAATCTCCTGCTTCAACGGCAACACGGCCATAATTTCCGACGGTTGCCTGGAAATTATTTGCTGTGTTTTGATAAATAATTTCAGGTCCTGAAAAATCCAGGGCGATCAGATCTTTATCATAACCAACAACCACAGCACCAAGAATATCATCAATAACTCCTGGCCAGCACCATAACGAGTTAAACTGGAATGCCATGTAAAACTGCTGACCATCAATGAGGCCGTAATCGCTCAGGTCGTACATTTTTTCGGTATAGCTCACGTCAGGATCGGTGATAACGTCGATCGGCTCAAAGCTGGAAACATCATCACTTGATGTCGAAAGACAAACGCGCCAAACCTGTCCGTTTTGGTTTGCCAGGCGTTTGATGTAGAATTTAAAGACATCGCCATCCTGCCATTTCATTTTAGGTGTGATGAGCCAATCATCATAACTTGTCTGTCCGGGATTTCCGGCATAAACATCCAATGAAGCGCAACCAATACCTGTACGTGGCGCTGTCTGGCCTGTTGGTGCAAAACCAGTATTTCTTACCCAGCCTTTCGAATCGTTGTTTACATCAACAACTTTCCATCCGAGTGGTGGAAATAATTCGCCTTCGAAGCCTTCTCTCAAAACGCCGTAGCGTAAGGCGCGACCTGAAAGTTGAACGGTTTTATTTCCCGGAACAGCCGGGTCAATCTGGAAGGTTAAAATGCCTTCTTCCAAACCTGGATCAACAGGAAGGAATTGTACCTGGAACACCTGTTTTTCGCCAATGGCAAGGCTTACAGGATATGTAGCATCAAGCATGGTAAAGTTTGGATTGGTGATTTCGGCGCCGTTTATCACGAGGGTGCCTCCACCGGCGTTCATGACCTCAACATTTCTTATTTCGGCAACGGTTGCTTCAACTTCACCAAAATATACGGATGGAGGCGTAACTTTAACTTCAGGAGAAGTAGGAACATCGCCCATCCAGAATTTAATATTTGCCCTCACCCCCAAAACACTTCCAGCGGGAAGGTTGTTCGGATCATAGGCCGTTCCGTCATTCCACGCGCCACGGCACATGATTTCGGGCAATGGATTTGTTGTACTGTAAAACTGATCGGATGGTGAGGTATAACCGGGTTTCTTTTCGATGACCGTAACCAGCAGGTTGTCGGTGTTGTTATAATAAAAAGCATCAATATCAACCGTCGAATAAGGATCTGCCGGGTTTACAAAATATGGTCCGTCGTAAACCTTTGTAAAGGTTGCCAAAGGCACGGTTTCGGTAATTTCGGTTAACGAAGTATGCTTCAGCCAGATCTCGATATTAAAATCGAGCGTGCCCGGGCCTCCGTATTGGTAACCAATCCGGAAAATCCTTTTATTGGCAATGTTCATCTCCGACTGTAGATAAAGCGTTTGCGTAAAAGAATAACCCCAGTATGGCGAAACCGGCACATTCATACTTAATTCGGTTCCTGTTCCGATTCCAACTTCTGCCTGTCCGGTTGGTTGAACGTTTACATTAAATATTTCGGTTTGATTATTGGCAGCGTTTTGATCGCCAGCCAGGTTAACCACGCCATAAAGGTAAGCAAGTCCATCAAGGATTGGTGTCCACGAAATCACAAATGATTTTGTTTCTCCGACAGCTATATCTGTTCCGCCGACTGTACCTATCATGGTATTGTTATCGTCAAATAACGAAACAGTATAATTTGTGCCCGCTTCAGCATTGGCGCCGGCATTGATTATCGTAACCGTATAGTCAGCAATTGTTCCAACCATCAGGTTTGTAGGGCCGTCAACGGTTAAGCCGGCCAGATCGTGTGCTTTTGGAATCAGGCAGCTTGTTGCAGCAGCCCATCCTGGATAAGCGCCGGACTCATTTGATGTAAAATGGAAAGTGAGTGCACCTGAGAAATTTGCAGGTGAAGCCAAAATTCCGGTTGGAAGCGTTGCGCCAGTAAAATCACCAATTAGTGGAGCAGTAACATCGGCACCATCATAAATTTTCAGGAAGTCAACACCTGCTTCGAGGTTAAACGAAGTAAAATTCAGGTTCATTTTTGCGCCTGGAGTTGCTGGTGTAAGTGTTAAGGTCAGATCTTCGTTATTCTGATAATAACCATCCTGGCCACCGGTATCAAAAAAACTCCCATCGCAGGCGGTGAGCGTTCCGTTTTGCATGAGCATAACGTTGCCCTGGTTTACCACAGTTTTGATTTTACTGTTGTTGTCTGGGTTTTCGTCTCCTGCCAAAGCAACGGTAGCTGAAATCTCATAACTCTGCACAGCAGATAGATTTGCCGTTTGTGCAAAAGTATAATCTGTTGTTGCGTCAGCGGCCAAAGGACCAGCAACAACGCCGTTTACCGGGGCACCACCATTTACCGAATAACTAACCGGAATGTTTGATTGTTCCGCTGTCCCCACATTTTTGACCCGGACGGTAACAATTTCGGTGTTTGTAAGGTTCGGCCCGGTAACGGGCGTTAAAATAGCTTGTAACGATAAGTCGTTGGCACTTGCCGGGTCGGCTTCTTTGTACATTACATCGTCGAAATAATATTTTGGAGTAGCTGTTCCTGAAGCGCCGGCATAAAAATCGATGCCACCAAGTTGTTTTGTTCCTGGTGTTGAAGAATTGGATAAGGCGCTTAATGGCCATGAATGAACCTGGCTGCCATTGACTGATAAAGTAATCAGGTCGTTGTCGATATTAATGATGTGTTTCACAAGGAACCATGCGCCTTGTGGGTAGTTAAACACGATTGCCGGTGCGGCCTGTGTTGTAAATTCGGCGGTTCCATTTTGCAGGAAGTAAATTTCGAAGGCAAATTCAACGCCGGCAGCTTCGAAATGCTGCATATTATAATAGCCGCAATATCCGGGTTCGACATACATCGACCAGGATAATTCGTAATTCCCGGTGGTTTTATCTCCCAGAAGGAGCAGTAGGTCGGTGGAGTTTTCGACTTTCGCTGAATTTACTCCGCTGTTTGCATAATCAGTGCTGATGCTGCCATCTTCGCTGCTGCAGGGCAAACCGCTCCAGGTTGACCAGTTGATCTGATCCTGACAGGCAACCTGGCCACCAGCTGTAAAGGTTTCGAAATCGGTAGTATAAACCGGAGGAAGAATTTCTTTAAACGTTACATCATCAAAAAAATACTTTGGAACTTCTGCCCCGGTGTAACCAGCATAAAAATCAATCCCACCAAGCTGTTTGGTGCCTGTTGTTGAGAATGATTGGTAGCTTAAAGGCCATGAACTGATAAGTACGTCATCGATGGTTAACGAAATAAGATCGTTATCAACATCGATCAAATGCTTAACCTGAAACCAGGAAGCTTTTGGATAGTCAAAAACGATTGCCGCGGCGCCACCGGTTGTAAATTGTCCGGTGCCATTTTGCAAGAAATAGATTTCAAAGGCAAATTCCGTTCCAGCCGTCTGAAAGTGCTGCATGTTGTAATAGCCGGCTTTGTCGGCTTCGACATACATCCACCACGACAGTTCATAATTGCCGGTGGTTTTGTCGCCAAGCAAAAGGAGCATGTCGTTGGTGTTTTCGACAACTGCTGAATTAGCCCCGCTTTTTGCAAAGGCGGTGCTGATAAAGGCATCTTCACCGGTGCAGGGAGCATTGCTCCATGTTGACCAGTTAACCGGATCCTGACAGGCAACCTGACCGCCGGCCGTAAACGATTCAAAATCGGTCGAATAAACAACCGATCTGTTATCCGGACGGTTTTCCTGAGCAGCAAGTGAATGAATGCCCACAAAAAAAGCCGTCAGGATCATGACGCTTTTAAATAATCGTACGTAATACTTCATGTGTTATTAATTTAAATGATGAATAAATTCCCCGGAATTATTTACCCGGTTTGTGTTGCAGACTAACTTACGAATCCGGGTAATTAAAACTCCGACAAAGGTATTTAGCAGCCTTCATAAATAAAATCAGTGGCAGGTGGTATTTTAATTACGAAAGAACTCAGTAGCAGTACGGATTTTTAGGATAATACCAACGAAAGCATAAGGTTTTTGATGTTTATGCAGTAAGTTTGTGGATTGATAAATTATTTGGTTGACGGATTTTAAATGTGAAAAATGGTAGTAACGATAGGTTAATCCTGTTAAAGCCGTCAGCTAAAAACAAGCAAAAACCACCCAGGGGATACATGTGTTTTTATCAGGAATTTATGAACTATTTTACACAAAAACATTTTTGGTTTACTTCAGTTCTGCTGCTGATTGCTGTCTTATTAAGCGGCACTGCAACTGCTGTTGCTGATTCATTGGATCAGCAAGCCGGTTCATTTAAGGTCGCTGAAAATACACCATCCGAAATTCAGCATTTCGATAGTCTTTTCAAAATAAGCGCTTCATTGCTTTACACCAATCCCGACAGCGCGCGGCAAATTGCATTTGAGGCTTCCGGACTGGTTGCTAAAAAAGGAAGCACCAGGGAAATACGATCTTTGAATCTTCTCGGGGCAACGTATTACATGCAGAGCGACTACAGTAAAGCGCTTGATTTCTACTTCCGGTCGTTAAAACTTGCAGTAGATAAAGGAGATACCATCAGGATGGGTGATCTTTATAATAATATGGGCCTGGTAAACTATAAAACAGGGAATTATAAAGATGCGCTCGATGACTTCTTAAAAGCAGTGAAGGTTTATTTAACAATCAACGACATCCGCAACCATGCCAGCACACTCAATAATATTGGCTTAATGTATTCCGAAATCAATAATTTTGATATGGCCTATTCATATTTTATTCAGGCGTATCAAGGTTTTCATAAGAAAAACGACAGCATCGGAATTGCTGCAGCATACAGTAATCTGGGCACTTTGTACGTTAAAAAAAACATGCCCGATTCGTCCTTTTATTACTTTGATAAAGCCATTGATCTGGAAAAAAGAACACAGAATAAATTTGGCTTGTCGTCGACATTAGAGGAAAGTGCTCACGCGTTTGTCCACGTGAGCAATTACAAAAAGGCGCTCGAAAATTATGAGCAAAGTGCATTACTGGCAAAATCCATCAATTATCCGTACCAGCAAGCTACTGCAAATTTGGGGCTGTCGAAATTGTTTTTAATCACCGGGCCTTTCGAAAATGCGATGAAATATGCCCTTGATGCCATGCAGATTGCCAACCAGATAGGTAACAATAAATTGAAATACGAAACGCATGAAGTGCTTTCAAATATTTATGAAAAAACAGGCGATTACTACAAGGCCCTCGAAAATTTCCGTGTTTCGGCCAAAATAAAAAATGAGGTGATCAGCCAAACCAAGCTGCACCAGATTTACAATCTCGAAATCCAGCAATTAAGCCAGGCCACCGAAATCCAGCAACTCGAAATCCAGCGGCAGGAATTACTCCTCAGCAAGAAAAACACGATTATTGTCATTATCATTCTGTCGTTTTTATTGATCATTGCCGGGGTTTACCTGTATTATCACAACTATAAACACCGTCAGCGGGCAAGCCTTCAGAAGACGATTCTCAGCCTTACCGAAAAAAAATCCAGGGCTGCTGTTGAAGCCGAAATCCAGGAGCGGAAACGAATCGGCCAGGAATTGCACGACGGCCTGGGGCAGATGCTCTCGGTGGCACGTTTAAATATCAGCGTACTTCAGCAAAAATCTTCACTTACCGAGGAACGAAAAAAAGAACTTCTCGATGCCGCCATGTACAGCGTGGATAAAGCTTTTTACGAATTACGCGATATTTCGCACAACCTGGCTCCGTCGGTGCTCACCGAAAAGGGTTTCATGGGCGCCCTGAAAGATTTGTCCGATCAAATCAACCAAAGTAAAGTGATGAAGGTAACTCTGGAAACGTTCGGTCTAAACGCCTCCCTCGACAACCTGATCGAAAACACACTTTACCGGGCGGTTCAGGAATTAATCAACAACACCATCAAACATGCGAGGGCTACCAATATTTATCTTCAGCTTGTGAAAAGCGAAACCGAAATTACATTAATGGTCGAAGATAACGGGGTTGGATTTAACATGGACGAAACCTACATCCTGAATGGCGGCGGGCTGAGCAACATCCGTTCGAGGGTTGAAAACCTCAGCGGCAGTATTTTTATTGATGCCATGGCCAACCGCGGCACCATTATCACCATCGTAATCCCTCTGAAAAATGTTTAAAGTGAACAAACAACCTATCAAAGTTCTCGTAATTGACGACCATCAGTTGATCATCAATGGTTTGAAGTCGATTTTGCAGGACGAGGAAGATGTGACCTTTGCCGGTGGCGCCAACAATATGGAGCAGGCATTGACCTTTCTGGAACAATTCCCGGTTGATGTTGTCCTCACCGACATCAGCATACCCGGAACGTCCGGCATCGAAATTACCCGCAGGATTAAAGAACTTTATCCCGAAATACAGGTTCTTGCCCTCAGCATGCACGAAGACATCACCATGATTTCGAATATGATCGAAGCCGGGGCTTCCGGCTATATCCTGAAGCGCTCCAATATGAACGAAATCTTAGATGCGGTGAGGGTCGTAGCCGAAAAAGGAAAATACCTCGGTCGTGATGTTCAATCCATCCTGATGGATAACCTGGGATCGAAAGATGCCGTAAATGAAGCCCCGGGGAATACACCCGCATCCCTTACCAGCCGCGAAAAGGAAATCCTTAAACTGATCGCAAAAGAATTGAGCAACGAAGAAATCGCCAACAAACTCTTCATCAGCGAACGAACTGTTGAAACCCACCGACGGAACATCTTTACCAAAACCAAAACCAAAACAATTGTCGGCCTTATCAAATATGCCATTAAATATGGTTTTGTCGGCCCTGATAACGACTCAGCCAAAACCACAAAATAAGGCTGCAGGCCGTCATGTCAGCCATTCATTAGCCTCAGTCGTTGATTTTCGGTTAAGATTGTTGCCCTATCAAACATCAATTTCCAGTATCTGCTTCAGCGGTCAAAACCTGGCTGTTCGGATTTTTCGGATAACCATCCATTGTGCAAATAAATTTTCTGCGGTAAATAAAGCATTTTAAACTTCTTGACATATCTTTGAGCCACCGAAGAAATTGTTTCGGGCTGATCAGGCTTGATTTTTCGACAACTCAAAAAGATTACTATCATTAAATTTTAACACATTCGTATGAAAAAAACACACAACTGCGCCATGGTATTACTGGCGTTTACGCTTTTTAGCTTTACGGCTGCTGCACAGGACTCCAATCCTTCAAGCCAGATTATCTCAAAGTTTGATTTCGTCCCGGGGGAGAAAGTGATTTTCTACGACGATTTCAGTGCCGAAAATATCGGCGACTTTCCTGTACAGTGGAACACCAACAGCAGCGGCGAAATTATTACCATTGCCAAATTCCCAGGCCGCTGGTTTCAAATGGGGCAAAGTGGTTATTTTATCCCCGAAGCCAAAGAGAATTTCACCGAAAACTTCACGGTTGAATTTGACCTTGTCCCCATGAACCTCACAGGGACTGAATATTTGTATGGAATGCATTTTATTCTTGTATCGGGAACGCTGAGCGACCCAAGTGAAGGTGGCGCCATTCCCGGGAAGGCAGGCATAGGGTTTACTCCCGAATTTGAAAGTATAAACTGGTCAAACTGGTCCGAAAAAACTGAGGGTTATAAAGATAATGGTAGCGGTCCCTGCCAGCTTAACGCCGGCCAAAAATACCATATTGCCTTCTGGATACAGAAACAACGAATAAGAATGTATGCTGACGAAAAGAAAGTTTTTGATCTTCCACGAGGCTTGATTGACGGCTACAGTTATAATATTTTCCGGTTACAGACTACCGACGAGGTGAATCCGCTTATTTCCAATTTCCGCATTGCGGCCGGATTACCCGACATGCGCAACAAGCTGCTCACCGAAGGAAAGCTCATTTCCTACGGAATCCAGTTTGATGTAAACTCCGACAAAGTAAAACCCGTTTCGTATGCCACCTTGAAAGAAATAGCCCAGATCTTAAAAGACAATCCAACCATTAAGGTAAAAATTGTCGGACATACCGACAGCGACGGAGATGATGCCTCCAACCTTGACTTATCAAAACGCCGCGCAGCAAGTGTAAAAGCCGAACTTACCAAAACATTCGGCATCGATGCAGCAACCCTGGAAACCGACGGCATGGGCGAAGGCCAGCCACTCGCACCTAACGACACCGCCGTAAATAAAGCTAAAAACCGGAGAGTTGAGTTTATAAAACTGTAACCATGAAATATTTTGTTGCCCTGCTCCTTTTGGTTCTGATTTCGGGAATAGTTATAGCGAAAAGTGTGATTGCCCAGAACAGCGAAAAATACCAGCCCGACAAACCCGGCAGTACAAAAACTGAAAGTAATTTATGGCAGTTTGAAGGAAACCAAAAATCCGTTTACGAAAATAACCTGGCAAAGGTAACCAGCGGCTTTACCAAAGATAACAGCGTTTTGTCCGCCCCGAAAGGCTTTGATTTGCACATCTGGTACTTTGGAATGTACGACGACAGATACAAACTGCGCGACTGCAATTATGGAATTCGTTCAGAAGTTCGTTTCGATTTCGAGTTGTTTATTCTGGAGAATGGCAAAGAAATCAAATGGATCGTTGAACCACCTCATTTCAGCGTGTTTTTAAATAACACTGCATCCGGTCATGGCAGCAATTATTGTAATTATGAAGGCTATAAAGTGCAGGATGATGACCCCTCGCTGGAAATTCCTTTCGAAAAAGCAGTGGCCGGGTTGTGTGATTTGTTTGTGATTTTTCCTTTGGAAAATGAAATCGCTCCGGGCGTCCGATTGTATGGTGATGGGAATCTGATTGTTTTTAACCCTGATCGCCCGCCATTCTGGGTTCCGGTTACCGTAAAAGAAGTGATGGGACTTGTGATGACTTATTATAGCATCCGCGAGGCAGATAAACAGTTTGTTTATCCATATCTTAAAGAAGCCTTTGATAAAATGACTCCCGAAGAATTGAACGCCCCGGCCTATAATGGCGGAGATCCTGTTTTTGATGTCACTGCCGAAAAAGATGGCCTGCAAATCATGCGGTTTAACAAAGATTACTGGGATCGTTCGTTACCCGAAACGGCCATTCAGTTTATAACACTGCATTACAAATTTACTGATGATGCCGAAATGCAGGAATCTGTTCAAAACAATGGCCACGCTGATTATCCCGCTTTAACCGTAAACGCCATAAATCTAAACAGCCTGGCAGGGTTGATTCGGAAAAAATAGGAAATAATGCTCCTTTTGGGTTTTAAATGAACCAAAAAATCAAACCTTCCGGGATCTTAGTTTTCAGCATAACTAATTTATATAGATGGTTTTAAGGTGGTTTACACCACTGCATCCGGTCGAAAATCCCGGCGAAATCCCGGATTGAAACCAAAATTCTTCGATGTATTGTAATTCTTCTATATCTTTGAAGGAATACTTGATGGGTAAGGGTGACGAAAATGAATGATTTCGGTATTGTATGGCTATTTTGGTGTTGGGGGAAATCCAAATAAAAAAACGTAAAAAATGAAAAGAATAAACGACTTAAAAATTGGGGTAAGGCTGAATCTTTTTTTAAACACCGCAGTAATTGTAATCATTTCTTTTTTAGGTTTTCACATCTATTTTATCCAGCGCAACAAAATAATTACCGATACCGATAAAAACATGACCGAACAGGTTACCGACCTGTCAAATCTTGTCCGGTTGCAGGTTAAAGAACGGCAGGCGCAGGTAAACACAGCCCTTAACCTGGCTTCTGAAATTTTTACCAATGCCGGAATTCTTTCGATAAACGAAACCGAAAAAATTACCTTCGAAGCCACAAATCAGATCACGAAGGAGGTCAAAAAAGTTGAAGTTCCTGCCATGTATCTTGGAAGCGAACCTATCTATAAAAACGTTGGCCTTGTCGATAAAATCACTGATCTGACCCATGCAAAGGCTACGATTTTCCAGAAAATTGACGGCGGTTATCTGCGTATTTCGACAACAGTTTTAAAAACCGATGGCAGCAGGGCTATTGGAACATTTATTCCGGATGAGTCACCGGTTATCAAAGCGATCGAGAATAACCAGGAATACACCGGGCGTGCTTTTGTGGTAAACGACTTTTATCTCACAAAATACCGCCCTTTAAAAATTGACCATAAAATTGTGGGGATTTTGTTTACGGGTTTGCCCGAAAAAGACATGAAGGAGCTCAGGGATATTTTTAACCGTAAGATTTTCATGCAATCAGGTTATCCTTTTATTATTGATAAAGACGGCCTGGTAATAATTCATCCAAAAAGAGAGGGCGAAATTCATAAAGGCGATGATTTCTTTCAAAAAATCATCCAATCGAAATCCAACGAAGGCAAGGCGTTTTATGTATTGGACAATCAGCAAAAAATCGAATATTTTAAATACCTGCCCGAAACCGAATCGTATGTTGTAGCCTCGATAAACGAAAAAGAGATGCTTCAAATGATCGGCCACCTGCGATATGCGCTGATTATTGCAATCATTATCAGTGTTGGGATCATCATTTTGATTAATACAATCATCAGCAAATCGATTTCAAATGCCTTGAAAAAATTACTCGGTTTTGCAAAAAACATCTCCGAAGGCGATTTAACTGCCAAAATTGATTTGAACCAAAATGATGAAATCGGCGTTTTTGCCAGATCGTTGTCTCAAATGGCCGGGAAGCTCCGTGAAATCGTCATCAGCATCAACGAGGGCGCATTGGAAATAGCTTCGGCAAGCCAGCAGATAAACAACGGTGCCCAGCAATTAGCCGAAGGTGCAAATACTCAGGCAGCAACCGCCGAGGAAGTATCTTCATCAATGGAACAAATGGTCTCCAATATCAGGCAGAGTACCGACAATGCCATACAAACCGAAAAAATATCGCGAAACGCCAAAGAAAGTATGGATTTGATGGTTATCTCGGGTAAAAAAAGCGTTGCCTCCATACAGGATATTACCGGCAAAATCACCATTATCAACGATCTGGCATTTCAAACCAAACTGCTGGCGCTTAATGCTGCAATTGAAGCAGCAAGAGCCGGCGAACACGGTAAAGGTTTTGCAGTTGTTGCTGCCGAGGTAGGAAAACTTGCCGAAAGAAGCAAAATCGCCGCCGATGAGATTGCCCTGATCTCCAAAAAGAGCATGGAAGTAACCGAAGAATCTGACCGGTTGATCAACGATCTGATGCCTGATATCGAAAAAACCGCACTGTTATTTCAGGAAATCGTGTCGGCAGGCAATATACAAATTGGGAATGTTGAACAGGTTAATCTGGCTTTGAACGACCTTAATTCGGTAATCCAGCAAAATGCAGCTTCTTCCGAAGAGCTTGCTTCCAGTTCGGATGAACTGGCATCTCATGCCGAAAATTTCAGAGCGCTGATAGGCTTTTTTAAGATTGATTAATCCAGCAAACTGTTCGTCTCTATCTTAACGAAACTTTTGATAAAATGACACCCGAAGCACTGAATGCTCCTGCTTATCTTAACGAAGTTGCTGTTTTTGAAGTCTCTTCAAAAAAGAAAAGCCTGCATATTATGCGCTTCAATAATGGTTGCCAGGGTTATTGGTTGCTGAAAACGGCCATACAGGTTATGTTGATAGATTATCCATTTTTGGTTGATGCCGAACTGCAGGAATCTGTCTCAAATATTAGCTATTCTGATAATCCGGCATCAACCAAAAACACATTAAACCTTAGCGGGCAGACAAAACGGATTAAGAAAAAATGAGCAAAAACATTAAAAATAAGACACCAGAAAATAATATTTATCAAGCATCAATCACCGAATAATATGTTTTATCAGATTATGTTCATTTTGATTTCGTTAAATGTGATGAATAGAAAAGAATACTTTAAGTCCATAAAAATTGAGTTTTAAGTAAATGAAGAAGAAAATAATTATAGTTGGATACCCTAAAAGTGGAACAACCTGGGTGGCAAGATTAACAGCAGAATTAGTTAATTGTCCTGTAAAAGGAATTCTATATAATGAGAAAAAAAACGAGATTGCAATTGAAGGTCTCGAAAGAAAAAGTGAATATGAATGTTATAAAAGTCATCGCCAAATACATGAACTTACAAAAGAGAATGTTGAAACCGGAAAAATAATTTATGTTATCAGAGACCCACGAGATCTATACATTAGTGGGTATAATTATTTTTACAACATTAAGCTCTTACCAAACTTTCTACATTCAAAATTAGCCCATTATCAAAATTTTAAATTCATCGAAAAGAAAATTAAAAATACGATTGGCAAGTGGTTAATGAAAAAAAAGATGATTAAAGCAATATTATTTGGAAACAAAAATCTTCATTATTGGTGTAGAATTTCCTGGGGTAAACACTTAATTCCATATTTAGATAATTCTTCTGTTTTAAAGGTAAAATACGAATCATTATTAAACAACCCCTTTAATGAATGTGAACGAATTTTGAGCTTTATTGGCATTGAAAAACCAGCAGATTCAATAATTGCGGCAATTGAAAGACAATCGTTTAACGCTGTTAAGGAAAAATTCGTTGAAAATGGTGAATCAAGAAAAGCAAATTTTTTAAGGAAAGGAACAAATGAGCAATGGAGAAAGGAATTATCAAAAAAGGAAAAAAGAATTTTTAATGATTTGCTGAAAAAAGAATTAGACTTCCTGGAATATGACACGAAATTATAGTACTCAGAAAT
>CAJATL010000261.1 GCA_903944895.1 uncultured Bacteroidota bacterium | reverse complement strand
TTTACCGAAGTTCCTGTAACAGGAATTGCAACCAGGTGGATGAGCATCAGGGTGACACCAATAGCTAATCCAGCCATTGCACCATTCCCGAATTTTGAGGTTGTTCCAAGAATTACAAAAACAAACAGGAAGGTCATTACGGTTTCGATGAGGAATGCACTTGCAGTGTTGTACTGGCCAAGATACCCTTCTCCCCAACCATTTGCACCAAGTCCCCACTCAGGCATTACGAAACCTGGTTTTCCTGAAGCAATAAGGTAAAGAACTCCAGCACCTGAAATGGCGCCTAAAATTTGTGCGACAATGTAAGAGATGGCTTCTTTGGTTTCCATTTTTCCGGCGGTCAATACACCAATTGTTACTGCCGGGTTGATGTGACAACCCGAAATACCACCAATGGCATAAGCCATCGCAACAACTGCAAAACCAAACGCGACCGAAATGCCAAGCAATCCGATTCCGGCAGGGCCGACTGCTGCATTGCCTGCAATCACTGCTGATCCACAGCCAAAAAGAACAAGGCTAAAAGTTCCAATAAATTCAGCTACAAATTTTTTCATAAAATCTCCTTTAAAATTAAATTGATACTGTTAATTAGTTGATGATTTGATCATAATACCGGCTGATTGAGCCAGTTAAATGAAGTTTATTCCGCAAAGCTATTTAATAATGGCAAAGTGAAAAATCCTAATCATATTCTTTGATGTAATAAATGTTAAATTTCAGGGAAACAGGCAAATTCCTTACCCGGATTGTCAAAAGTGAAGCAAAACACATTTCTTCACCTGCTGCTGGTTTTGAAATTCGATTTTATAAAAATAAATTCCAGATCCTGCAATTTCACCCTTTGTGTTTTTTCCATCCCACGAAAGCCGGTGTGAGCCTGAAGGGTAAAAGGCATCTGTCAAAACCTTCACCTGCCGTCCCATAAAATCATAGACTACCAGCTTAACTTTACCAGGTTTTTCGATATTAAAGGAAATATTTGTTGATCCGGTTTCCGGGTTAAAGGGATTTGGTGAATTTTGCTGCAATTCGCAGATAATATCGGTGGGATTGACAGATTTTCCAAAGCCAACGGTGGATGCATCAAAAACGGTTTCGGAATAATTAACAGTAATTTCGCTGAGGTTCTGATCCGATTTAACCTGCAAAAAATAGTAATCGTTCGGGCAGGGGATTGCTGGTGAATTTTCTGAATCCGTCCAGTTTTCCCAGCAAACCAGACTTACATTGTCGAACCATGAAAACGCGGTGCCCGAACCTGGGATATCGCTGATTAGCCGGATGTCGAAAAATGCTGTCCCGTTTGGAATCGTCAGGTTGCGATGATAAAAAGTCCAGGGAGAATCACCGTTTACAAGGGTTCCGATATTTTCCTGTCCAAGCTGAATCCCGCCTTCCTGATCCTGAAAATATTGAACTTCGATGGTCACTCCGGCGCCGTTCAGTGCTTTAATATAGCCGCAAATCGAATAATCCGATGTATCCGAACGGCAGATTATCCGGTGTTCGAAGTTGGTTACCAGGATGTAAGGCGAATTATCTTCCCGTTTATGCTGGATGGAGCGTTGACCTTTAAAGGCAACGGTATCACAATAAATTTCGTTGCTGTTGTTGAGATACCACAAGGTGCAGCCCTCATCTTCCATGTTTCCGAACCAAATGTTTTCACGACCAGGGCGATACTGGAAAAATCCGGGCGGTTGAATTTTATTAACCGAAGAAATGTTTCCGGTTTTTTCGATGCGGAATGGCGGGGTTTCCCAACTGCCATTTTCGGGATGCAAAGTGAGTTCGGTAGTAATCTCAGCTTCGGAAGTGACCATGTTGGTGGTATCCATAATCACCGTTGCCAGCACGTTTTCCCGGTCAACTTTCAGATAAGTATCCAGGTCTTTCGACTGTTGGGCAAGATAATCCAAAATATACAAACCCAGTTCACCATTGGCCCTTTGGGGGATGAAGTCGTCGATATAAACCGGAGTTATGGTGAAATCGTAAAACCCGGTTTCATTAACTTTTGAATTTAGAATCATCGAAGGGAAAGTTTCGGGGTAGGGTAGGTCGAAGGTGAAATTTCCGAGCGAATGGGCAATCAGTTTTCCATAGTAAAGTTCGACACCATGGATGATGTGCGGATGGTGGCAGATCACCAGATCAGCGCCATTGTCGATGGCAAAATGCCTGATTTCGCGATTCCAGCCTGTTGGAGCATCCATCAATGGATCATAACCTTCATCGGCTTCAAAATCCCCTGCAAAAGGGAGCAAAGTATCGGTATTTTTTCCGGGAGTAAATGAATATTCAGAACCTGAGTGAAATTCCATCACCACGAAATCTGAAACTTCCTTGACTTCCAAAATTTGCTTTTTGATTTGAAATTCGGTGAGATTTAAAAACCCGGGTTTATTGAAGCCGGCATCAAGATAAGGCTGTTGGTTGTTGTATTGCCCGGTCCGGTCGCTTGCCGCCAGGAAGGCAAAATTTACACCTGATTTTGAATAAAACGCCGGGAGACCTGCCTGGTAAGCATTTTTGCCGGCACCTGAAAACATAATGTTGTTTTCTTCAAGAACCTCCTGGGTTTCCTGCATTCCGGGCAACATATAATCCATAGTGTGATTGTTGGCAAGCGTCACCAGGTCGATTCCGGCAAAGGCCAAACCTGCAACATTTTCGGGAGAGCCTTTAAAATAAATGGTTTTGGTGGGATGATGCACCCACCAGGTGGTCAGTGGACATTCGAGATTGGCGACAGAAAAATCAGCACCATCTCCCAAAAAAGGCTTTGTAGGCTCAAAAATTGCTTCTACGCCCTGGGTAGGAATAATGCCCCCGGGGTATTCGTATTCCCTCGCCAACATGATATCCCCAACAAAATTAATAGTAACCGGAAACGAACTTGCTCCCTGGTCAACCAGCACACGGCAGCTTGCCTGGCCCCATCGGTCGGTTGCATCGGAAACCCGCAGTAAAACCGTGTAAGGATGATCGTCGCTGACCGTAAAAGTATGCATCGGGCTTGGCTCTGAGCTGGTAAATCCATCACCAAAATCCCAGAAATATTCATGCTCATTACTGTCGGGGTCAACTACATCACTCATAAACTGAACTTCAACACTTTTGCGGTGATTTTTGCCATTATCATTTTCTAAAGAAAATTCAATGGCAACTTCAGGTTCAACTGGCAGATCATCCGTAATATCCATAATTTTATCAAAAAAGATAGTGCCTTGCGAGGTTCCGTCCTTATCGTTTATAAAAACCAGACTGGTAATTTTGGGTAAATAATCATATGTGGCCAGCCAGTCGTTGGCGATGGGAAGTTGAAAAATGTTCCATTGATTATTCGGGAAGCAGCCCTGATAAACCGGAATCCATGTTTGCCCGTTTAATTGCTTTTCACCGGCAAATGAATAAAAAAGTACATGGGCTGAATCCATGATCCCAAAACCCTGAATTTCGGCTACCGATTGAATGTATGCCGAAACTTGCCAGACATCGCCTGAATCGACGGCTGTAGGTTGTATTTCTTCAACCTTCCAGGTATTTCCAAAAAGTTTAAGCGACCAGGGCGAATTTTGATAAGTGGTGGTCGAATTCAGCTCCCAATCCTGCGGGTCTTCATCTTCACCCGGGTATGATTGAAGTTCAACTGATCCGCTGTCAAAATCCTCGATGACAATAGCACGCGAAATCATAGTTTCGGTGAAACTGCCTGAGTTTTGCGCCCAGGAATCTGTTGCTAGAAGCATAAAAATCAGGATTAATCCCCTGGAAAATAAATTTAGTATTTTCATTTTGAATACATTATCCGGCATTGTTCATGCCAAAACCCAAAGCCAACTTTCGGAGGGCTAAGTTAAGAAAAATGCTTTTCGATAAGCTGAAGAATATTTTTAGCGAATGCAGGAATGGCATTTATGGGTCGGACTAAAAACTTGTGGTTTTGGGCTAAAGCCCAGAAAGTGTTTGATTATTAATTACCCCGCCCTTAAGGGCGGGGTAATTAATGTAAGTGATATTCAGGGCTTTAGTCACATTAATAAAATTTATATCAACTTTTTAGACTAATCTCATTCAATTTGTATTTTTCTAAAAGTTCAGAACTTCTTTTAAAACGATTATTGCAAAAATCAGATTCAGATTGGTCGATGCGTGTATTCAATTCCTCTTGAGTCAATGGCGAAAACGTTGGCTCTATTGAGGTTTTTTGTTCTTTTCTTAAAATAATTTCAAGTCTTGAAATTGCTTCTTCGCTTTGAAGTTTTAAAAATTCCTGAACAAATTCTATTTTTCGCGATTCTAAATTCATTTTCTTATTTTTTTATCAAAGATATGGAATTCTTAATTTCCGCTATAATATTTTTGGGATAACGAAGTCCCATGCGTGTTACCAACTGTTTGTTTTCTCTTACTTTTATCACCTCTAAATTTTATAGCTACCACCTGATTTTCTTACTTCAATTTCCTGAAAGGGTGAGCCTCGGTGCTGAAAACATTATCGTCCAGAAATGTTTTGCCTTCCGGTGCAAAAGTGAGGTACAGGTATTTTAACGTTTCGGCAAAGAAAAATGTTGGCATGTAATCCTTACGCTCCTTGGTTATCACATTTTCGATCGACGAAAAAGCTATATCGTTTTTGCAGTATTTCAGCAGGTCGTTCCAGTATTTTTCGTTCATCTGCCTGTATTTTTCATCTCCTGTAAAGTGAAAAAGATAATATGCCGATTCGATGATTTCGGGGTTAAGATCGTAATTGGGGCCGGTTATCGAATCGCGCCCGTAATCGTAAACCGAAGGTTCGAGGCCATTTTTATCCCAGAGCCAGTTCCACGAATGCTGAAATTTTTCAGCTTTGGGAATATCGCCCGACAAAGCCAGCAAAGCCGGAAAATAGGCGTCATACAAGGTTACAATGCGGTTGGTGATTTCGCCGGTATTCATGTCAACCTGGGCGTACCAAAACAACGAATCATGTTCGTCGATCAGGTATTTATTGATTGCAGCAATGCTGTTATCCCAGATTTTTTTCACCTCAGGGTCGCCAAGAAGCAGCCAGCTTTTGTACAAATATTCATAATAGCTGTCGATGCAGCAGCCGATGTGGCTGTTTTTGTCGAGCCATTCACCGGTTACAATGTTGATGTCCTGCCCGATAAGTCCAATGTTGGAGCGGCGATCGTAAATTGCTTTTGAAGCGCGTTTTGCATTCTCGTAATAAACCGGGTTGCCTGTAAACTGGCTTAAAATTCCCATCTCGAAAAGGTAAGAACCTCCTTCGGCAACATTGACGTGTTCGCCTTTAACTGCGCCGGTTTTCAGGTTAACCGAATAATAAGGAATACCGGTTGGCGATTCAAAAGCAGGCAATAATCGACGGCCAAAATCTTCGGCTTTTGCGAGCACATTTTCATCCATCGTAAATTGGTACATGGCAAGCAAGCCGCCCAGAATCCGGATGTTTACCTCGAAGGTTTTGACAAAAATATCTCTGTCGAAATTCACACTGTCGACGATGTATCTCAAAACCTCGCCGGCTTCCTGTTCCAGTCCCATCACGCGCATGGTGCTGTAAGCGTCGATTGGCGAAATATGCAGTGATTCTTCGTACCAATCGGTCCATGATTTGGAAACCGGGTTGAGTCCGTCATGCTTCCAGGCATAGGTTTTGTATGCCTGCCACGAAATCCTGAATTCTTCTTTGATTTGATTTGCCAGTACAAGGTTTTTGTCTTCGGTAGGCTGTTTGCAGCCGCTCAGGCTGATTATCAGCAGCGAAATCATCAGGATTGATGTAACTTTTTTCATTGTCGATATTTTTTTTGAGGTGGTAAATGTAGCAAAATTCAGATTGGTTGCGCTGCCTGATTAGTGTTTGGCGAAGTTTTAATAGCTTAAAACCTTCATTAATAATTATTTTCACCCGAATATGAAGCACAACGAAGCGCTGTTTTCGGAGTAAGAGCACCGGTTTTTTTGTTTTAATTTAGCGAAAGACGATCAATTTTGAATTATTAAAGTAGTTAGTGTGTCTAAGTTCAATACTTTTGCAAACAAATCCGACATTCTTAAAATTGATGTTGCATTTTTTTGATAAGAATTTTGTTGAATTGTGAAAATAGAAAACTCTGAAGTAAAACTGTTTTACCCTGTTTTGCTAATAGAAGTTTGATAAAAGTTTTAAAATGAGGTTCAGATTTCGGAAATTTTATTTACTGGCAATATTGCTCCTTATTATTGGGATTTTCTTTTTACCTTTTAAAGTGCCGTTTTCATTTCGTTCGACCGGTTTTGTATTTCCGGTAAAAAAATGGAGTGTAAAAACTGATCTTAACGGGAATTACGAAAGCGAACTGAGAAATTTGAGATCAGGAGCTATCGAGGATTTAACCAGTTACAAATTCGATCGCGGCGATATTGCAAAACTTTCGCTTCTTCCAAACCTCTTAAACAACACTTTTGTTAAAGAAGGCGACACCCTTGGATACATTACTTCCAAATTTCTGGACGAAAAAATCCAAAACCTCCAGAATATGATTGATGTAGAATCGAAGCTTTTGGAGAGCAGTATTACCGGGCAAAAGGAATCGATCCTCGAAAACCTGAAACAAAAACTGATTTATGCTGAACAACTGTTCGATTTTTCCAGGATAAATTATGAACGTTCCCTTACGCTGATGCGCGATAGTGTTATCCCTCAATCCGAATTCGACATTGCCAAAACCTCTTATGAGAATTCAAAAACTGCCATCGAAATAGCCAAAAGTGAATATGAGGTAGCAAAAACCGGTGTGAAACCCGAAGACGTGAAACTCATCGAAGAACGAATTTCTTCATATTCCAAAGAAATGAATTTTTACAGCCGGATGAAAAATGATTATGTGCTGATATCACCGATTTCGGGTAAAATTGTCATCGATCTTTATTCGATGGAACCTGTCGAATTCATCTCAATTACCGACACTTCTGAATACATTTTGTACAGTCCTATTAAAAATATTTATCGTTTGTATCTTAAACCTGAGTCAAAGACCGAATTCTCAATTCCTGGAACCAACATAACTTCTGAGGCCGAACTTTTGGAGATCGGGAGCAATGCTGAGTTCATTTTTACCAACCAGGTGGTTTTTACAATATTACGCATTAAAGATCCTTCCGACAATATTTATCCCGGTCTAACAGTTCAAATCGAGTTTACCTGTGATGAGATTACTTTGTGGGAATATGCCAAAAGATCCATCAGCATTTTTTTTAAATAGAATTGATGCTACGACATGAGTATAAATATTTCGTTCATAACAGCAAGATGGAAACCTTGCGTAAGATGATTATGCCGTTTGTGAAGTACGATAAATTTGCAGAGTCAGCGCCTGAGAAGCAATACACAGTGCGAAGTATTTATTTTGACACGCCGGCTTATGATTATTATTTTGAAAAAGTTGAAGGACTTAAGCACCGGAAAAAATTCAGACTCAGAGGATACAATACAAACGACGATGGCTCAAACCTGGTTTTTTTCGAAATTAAGCGAAAGTACGAGCAGCCAATTATGAAAAACCGTGCCCCGGTAAGTTATCGTGATGCACTGGAAATTTTCAAAGGCCAGTCCATCGAATCATACATTTCCAACAGCCCTAAGTTTCCGTTTGCAGTGGAAAATACTCAGCGCTTCTTTTTTCATTATTATCAAAGACATCTAAAGCCAGTAATACTTGTGATTTACGAACGTGAGGCATTTTTGGGTGTTTGCGACGATACCATCAGAGTTACTTTTGATAAAAACCTTCGTGGTGTGGCTTTTCCATCCATCGACCAGCTTTATTCGGAGGAGCGGTCGCGGAGTTCATTAAAAGATCATTTTATCCTGGAGGTGAAGTTTAACGATTATTATCCTTCTTGGATGAAGCCCATCATCGGGATTTTGGGATTGCACCGTCAATCGGCTTCCAAATATGTAATAACTATTGATACCCAGAATTTTATCAATACCCAAAAGCTACCAAGTACTTTTGCGCGAACAGCGCTTTTTAAAAATCATACTTTATGAACGGATTATTCCAGGAATTTCAATACATCGATCTGTTTCCAGTAACTATTTACACGGTACTCTATAATTTACTGGTTTCATTTCTTTGCGGTTTCACCATCTCCATGGTTTACCGTCAGATTTACAAAGGACCAAGCTATTCGGTGACTTATGTTAATGCACTGATTGTGCTTGCGATGATTACCTCCATTGTAATTTTGGTCATTGGGAACAACCTTGCCCGAGCTTTCGGTTTGGTGGGAGCGATGTCGATTATCCGCTTCCGGACAGCAGTGAGGGATGTTCAGGACATCGTTTTCATCTTTTTTTCGTTAAGTGCCGGGATGGCTTCCGGAGTTGGGCATTACACGGTGGCAATTGCCGGAACGATGTTCATCAGCCTGGTTCTTGTGCTCTTGTCGGTTTTTAATTACGGGCAAACGCGTAAACGCGAATTCCTTTTGCAAATGTCGTATTACACCAGTGATGACAACGAACTTGCCATCGAAAAGATTCTCAAAAAGCACTGCAGTAAAATGAAACTTGTTAATATTAAAAATTTGGGTTCAGATAACCTTCTGGAAGCATTTTATCATATCGCGCTTAAAGATGAAAAGAGAAATTCGCAAATTCTGAGTGAGTTGACAACTTCAAAGGTTATCATCAACGCCAATCTTTATTTTGATGAAGATGACGTGAATCCTCCGACTTATTAGCAGTTAGTTCCTGATAACCCCGACGCTTTCTTTGCCATCACAGGTGGAAAACCTAATGAGACATCGTTGGTCGGGTGGTAAACAAGATGAAAACACCAAACGAACCACCGACTAGCTTTTAAAAAACTTATCACCATTTTCTCAACATTCTGACATTTCAGGTGCCCAAATAATTTCGACCTCTTAATTATTGTTTTATAGTACGATAGTTCAATTTCCGGCATAAAAAGTAAGGTTTTCAACATGGAATTTAACGATTTTTAGAATTTTATCGAAATTGCCGAAGATTAATTTACCTTACTTTTGGCAGGAATTAAAAAATATTTTCTATTGAAACTTGAATTCTTTTTCGCAACATTGTTCATTCTGTGTATTCTCTACGCAAATGGTCAGCAAGTCTTAAACGATTCTTTAAAGTTTTCAGCAGATAGTGCTGCTTTTGATTCTTTAAATAATCGGATCGATTACATCCCTCATGATTTTTCACTGATTCCTTCGGAATTATTGTACAATCACATTTGGGATAATACCAATATCCGCACGCAAGCCCAAAAGTTGCCTTTAAAAGGTGACACCGTCACTATTGTGCTAAAGGGCCCGACGGATGAAAGTTATGTCCATCCTGTTAATATTGGCAAGGTAATTTCGCAGTATCGTACAAAAAGACGGAAAAATCATACCGGTACCGATGTTAAATTGGCTTTGGGTGACTCGGTTTATTGCGCCTTTGATGGAAAGGTACGGCTTGCCCAATCGTATTACGGTTACGGGAAACTGGTTCTCGTGAGGCACAACAACGGACTTGAGACGGTTTATGGCCATCTTTCGAAAATTTTGGTTGAGGAGAACCAGGATGTTTGTGCCGGCGATTTAATTGGCCTGGGCGGGCGAACCGGAAGGGCAACTACGGAGCATTTGCACTTTGAAACAAGGCTTTTTGGTGAACCTTTTGATTCAGAAAAATACATCGATTTTGAAACGCAGGCATTAAAAAGTGATACAATTTACCAAATCAATAAACGTGTTGAAGCAAGTCTGAGTAAATTTCCAAAACCTAATGCTGCTGGAAATACCGAAATTATTGCCGGTGCCAACGAGGATTTTTCAGTTTTTCACAAAATCAGGAGCGGTGATACTTTATCGGCTATAGCCCGAAAATACAATACAACCATTCAGGGTTTGTGCATGGCCAACAATATTACGCCTAAGAAAACGCTTAAGATTGGAACTGTGCTGAAAGTAAAATAATGGATTTACAAAAGCTCCCTTATCCTTGAGATTTGTTGCGGGCTTTGTGAATAAAGTAATAAAAAATGCAAAATCCCGGTGGAGTAATTCACGGGATTTTTTCATTTAATGATTTAATTAACCGGTCATTCAATAATGGCTTTTCTCCCGAAAAACCATCTCAAGCAAAAATATTCCGTTTGAATCTGCAAGCCACTCCTCCTAACCGGTAAGACTAAACCGGCTGCTTAACTCATGTTTTTCTCTTTTTTAGTGGGATTGCAATATTAGATGAGTAAATAATTAGTGCTTAGGTAAAAATTCGCTAAAATTGCAAATGAATAAATGCATGGCGCAAAGCTCGGTTAATCACAAAATTTCTCCAGAATGGTAGCTTCACATCAATCAAGGTTCAGGAAATTATCTTACAGTATTAGTCTGATAGTTATTTTAACGGAATTTCTGGCCTTGTTAGCTCTGGGATTTTACTATACCACCCGCTTTACCAACCAGATGGATGATGCTTTGAAACAAAAATTTCAAACCCCGGCTTATCTAATGTCCAAAGGTTTATTGCGCTACGAAACAACCGAAGATAAGACCATCATGGAAAACCTGGTGGGTGAGACCATTGAAGATTGTTTGATTATTGGGACAAACGGCAAGGTGTATTTTTCGCTAAACCAGATTTATCTTGATAAAAGTCGTGATGATGTTCCTGTTTTAAAGGGCTATCAGGAATTAGATAAGGAAATTACGAAATCGGTATTTTTAAATGTTGAGCAAGCTGGTAAAAGATATTTTGTCACCATAAGCCCTCTGCACCTCGATGACGGAAAATTCCTGGGGCATCTTTTTATTTATGCAAAAATTGACAGGCTTCAACAACAGAAAACCGGGATTATTTTAACCTTCATTATAGGTTCATTGCTTTGTTTGATAATCACTTCAGCAGTGATCATTTTTTATTTTAACTTCAGTTTCTCTGATAAAATCAGGCTCATCCTTCAAAAGCTGACCGAAATCCAAAATGGCAAATTGTCGAAGGAAATGCTTGCAGTTGATAGCCAAAATGAACTTGGATTACTCAGCCTCGCCATAAACGACCTGAGTGTAAAACTTCGTGAAATTGTAACGCGTATCGCTGAGGGTGCACACAAGGTTAACGGCAGCAGTTTCCAGATCAGCAATATTTCGGATAATGTGGCTGGTGCTTCTATGCGGCAATCCGAATCAGCCAGGGAGGTTTCGGCGGCCATTGAGGAAATGACCAATATTATTCAGGACAGTAATCACAATGCAAAACAAACCCAGGAAATCTCAGTAAATGCTGCTGAAGGCATTAAGGAGCTGATTCTTAAAGAAGATGAAAGTTTGAAATACATCAAGGAGATTTCTGAAAAAATTTCCATTATCAATTTCATTGCCTTTCAAACGAATATTCTGGCGCTAAATGCTGCTGTTGAAGCGGCCCGCGCAGGGCAGCAGGGAAAAGGCTTTGCAGTTGTTGCGGCTGAAGTTCGCCGCCTGGCCGAAAAAAGCCGGATTGCTGCCGATGAAATCACCCGGCTTTCCGAAAAATCGGTCAGCATTACTTTGAATGCCCACGATTTTATGATGAAACTTGCTCCTGAAATCGAAAAAACATCCAATCTGGTCAACGAAATCTCTGTATCGAGTAATCAGTTAAATAACGGGGCTACCCAGATTAACAGCGCTATCCAGGATTTGAACACGGTAATTCAACAATACACTTCTGCTGCCGACGATATGTCGCAACATTCGGAGGTCATGAAAAACGAAGCCATGGAATTGCAGCAAAGCATTAATTATTTCGTAGTTGAAGATTAAATTCTATATGTTTTTCATTTTTGCCTTCATACAAAATTTGCCAGCTATGAAAAATTTCTTCAGAACCACATCATCCATAAAAAAGCCATTTTGCAGGCTGCGTTTTTTTACTGTACTGTTGCTTTCGCTGCTGCTTTTTTGCAAGTGCTCCCGACGTGATGAATCTTCTTCAAATAACAGAAGGATCGAAAAAACAACACAAACAACCACGATAAACGTAATCGGCCATTGGCTTAATGAAGGCAAACGAGAGGAGTTCGTTCGCAATTTTGCCCGCGAATACGAATTTCAAAACCAGGACATAAAGGTTAACCTGAAGTTTCCGGAAGAGATTTATTACAACAACCTCGACAGAACCAGTAATCAAAAGTTTATTGCCAAAACCATACTGGAAGGCAACACAGAATGGGATATTTTGAGGATAAACGGGGAATTTGGTGAAGTAACTCAAATTTTAGGTGATCCTGACTGGGCAAAAAAACACCTGGTCGATTTTAGTGAAATACCGGAGTTTAGAGAAGGAACAATTCCTGAGCTGCTCACCGATGAAGCAAAGGCACAATGGAATGGGGTTATTCCGGGGCCTTGGGTCGAAGGACAATTCTGGGCTCTGTGGTGCAACAACAAAGTTGCCGAAAAAGTGGGAATCGAAGTAAAACAATTCGGGATGACCTTTGATGACTTTGCCGGCTATCTTGAAGCTGTAGATCAATACAACCAAAAACATCCTGACGCTTACATCACACCCGTTTTTGAATCGTTTGTCTGGGAGACAACCATGGCCATTGCCATCAATTTATATGCTTCATTGCTCGTTAGCAGGGAGGAATTTTTTTTAAACGAAATTACCGAAAAGCGGTTGCTTGCCTGGGAGAAAACCCTGGAAGGCATGGAACTTATTTCTAAATTCCAGCCCTTAAATCCAAAATGGACCGAAACGGAATGGACAAATACCACCGGTTCGTTGCTCAACGAAGAGTGTCTTTTTTATGTGAACGGTTCGTGGATGTACAATATCTGGATGGGGATAGATGAACAAAAAACCATGAATTGCATGCCCGCCGAATTGCCGTCTTTTGGAAGTTCTAAAACCTATCCAGGGGCTTACCAGATAACCTGGGGTGTATTGAAAAATGCGCCTAATCGTGACGAAGCCGTGAAATTCCTATTGGCCATGAACAAGCCGGAAGTTGCTGAAACATGGGGGCGTTTTACTAAATGCCCGACCGGCATCAAAGGGAAGTTATCTAATGTTACTTTTGGTGGAGATCAGTTCGAGATTTTTTCCAAATACATTCAAACTCATTTCGGAACAAACACCTACCGTTATTATGCCAGCAGCGCCTGGGTTTTGGATGATTCACATGCCACAACCCCAATTTTTTATACCGAAGTAATTACCGGCAAAATGACGGCCAAAGCAGCAATGGAAAAAATCCGCAGCAGCATTGGTAGCAAATAATTTCGCCCCGGATTTGTAGGAATTACAGGATTTTTAAAAATTGGCCAGAAAAAAAACTGCTCAATAAATGTAGCAACTTTTAATGTTGATCTCTTTATCAGCTATGTTTTTACCTCAAAATTATAAACCTTCCCGTGGCCTGCAAATTACCTGTTTTATCCAAAATTTGAGTGAGATAAATGCCACTTTTCCATCGCTCAACATCAATAATAACAGGTGTTTTGTTGTTTTTTGACTCAAAGGTTTGTGTGAAAAATAAAACTCCAAAACCATCAATAATTTTTATCGTAAAATTTTCATTAGCCATCGAAGTCAGGTTAATGTTGATGAGCTTATTGGCCGGATTTGGGAAAATTATACCTGCATTTTCTGTTTCTGGTATTCCTGTGTTGCAGGGTTCAAAATAAGCCTCACTGGGCGAACCTCCGGGGCAGCCTGCAAACCAGTTTAAATCACTGTTAAAATCTCCGTTTTCATCGGCAAGCTCGAGGGTAAATCCGTCGCCATCAGGGTCGGTTGGCCAGAGATCATGATCATCATAAACCATCGAAAAATATAATCTTCCATCAGCATCAAAAAGCCTGATTGCTTCTCCTTCGCCGCTAAGGCCAAAATTAAAAGGGCCTGTTTTATTCGTAATATCCGGAAATATTGATTCGAATTTGGAGAGATTTCCACAAAGCACCAGATATTCGTGATCCTGAACAGTTATTCCATTTAAAATTACAAACTGATGAAGGTTATCGCTGTCGCTGAATTTCCAGCCATTAACATTAACGGGTTCGTCGGAGACATTATAAATTTCGATCCAGTCGCCGGCATCGGCCCAGTCGGCCGAATTGTAATTGATTTCGCTGATAATGATGCTTTCGCTGCAAGCTGAGGGTGATTGTCCCGGCGATCCGCCCATGCAGCCACATCTCCAGTTTTCGGGATTGTTAATGTCGGCGTTTGGTAAAATGAGTTCAAGCGTTCGTCCCCATCCATCGGCACATTCAGGCCAGGGAAGCGAATCGGTATAAGAAAAATTAAGTACGGGGTTTTTCTGATAATCGAAAATCTTTATGGTTTCGCCTGAATTTCCAAGTTTAAAACCGCAGGGGCCAATGGTCAGAATTTCGGGGAATTGGGTGTGAAAAAGTTGGGGATCTTCCGAAATCACCACAAAACCAAATGGCGGAATCACCGTTTCGGTGGGAATGATGAAATCGTTATAAAATTCGCTGTCCTGCAAATGCCAGTCAGAAATATCGAGCGGGGCTGCACCATAATTGGAGAGTTCAAACCAGTCGCCCGCATTTCGGGTGGAATCGCTGTGGTAATTAATTTCGGAGATGGTGATTTTTGGTGATTCGGGACTTCCTGTAAAATTGGCCTTAAAAACTGCCGTCGATGTTGGGTCAAAGGTAAACGTGCGCGATGTTGAACCAAAAGGCATAAAGGTGTTTGGTGACCAGTTTTCGAAAGTGTAGCCCGGATTTGCGATGGCGGTTATCGTAATCGGGACACCTCTGAAATAAATGCCCGACCAGCTATCGGAATCCGGGATAACCGTATTGATTTTTATGCGGCCAGCTCCCGGAGGTGAAATGGTGAGATATTCGGTGGAAAAGCCGCTTAGGCTGAAATGGCTTTGAATGTGGTTTCTTGCATACATCGGGCGCTGGTTGATAAATGAAACCATATTTTCGATATTGTTGTACCAATCGTCGATATTGGGATTTCCGAACCAGCGCATCCATGCCCGGCTCATTTCGTTTTCGATGGAATCGCGCATCTGGTAGGCTAAAGCTTTCAGGTCGGCAGGTTTGAATGTGGTGTTGATCAAATCGCCATAACGATTTATAAAATAATTCCTGAAACCGTTATTCTGCAACATCTTAACAAATATTTCCGAATGTATCGAAGGCACTGATGGATTCATCGCATCACCAAGTTTATCGTCACTGGGCGAACTTGCCAGGCCGAGTCCAAAATCCATGTCCCACAAGATGTAGCGCCATTTTGCACCGGTTTTTCGTTCGCGCCAGAGTTCGACATTATTTGTCCAGGCACCAATCCAGTCGTTGTTTACGTAATACGTTTCGGCAATGAAATAGTCGGCATAATTTTCGATATCCCACATTTGCTTCACTACTTCAAAATTTTCCTGAATGGATAAGTCATGATTCTGGATGAAATTTACCATTTCGAAGTAGGCATCAGCATTCCCGGCAGCCACTTCATAATCAAACTTGATCATGTCGATACTGTCGGCATCCACGCCATGATTTTCTTCGATAAATTCCTGGTTATGCCTTTCGCGGATATTATAGACGCCCCAGTATTCGCCGTTCAAAAGCACCACCGAGGGGGCATAAGCCATGTAATCGGTGTGAGCATCTTTGAGTGCCGTCTGCATCAGGGCATCTCTAAAATGGGTGACCATCCAGTCGTTGCCCGAATTTCGGACAACCATATTTTTAAATTCGGTGATGGGCTTATCAGCAAAAAGCTGGAACGGAATTGCAGAGTTTGCGAGGCTGGAACTGGTTTCGATGGTCAGGCTTTTTTGCGGAAGTCCCCGTGTCCAGCCACCATGAATGCTGATAAATCCATCCAGTTCAAATTCGTTGATGCCTGATGGCGTGAAATATTCGATGTGGCTCTCTCTTTCCCAATCGTTCCAGAAGTTTGCTCCAAAATGAGGGAAATCCGGACTGGCATTTGGCCCCATTACATAAATTCCGGTATAATAATCCCAAAGGTTGGATGAATCGGTGCTGATCGAAACCACGGGAACCGTAAAACTATCGTTAAAAACATAGGTATTTGTCGCGGTATTTCCAGGAAGGTACGATGACGGGCCAAAACTTCGTGCGCGCAAAACCTGGGTATTGCTGATTGTGAGCGGATTTAAATAAATCGGATCGGTTTGTTTAGGGATGTTTCCATTAGTGGTAAAATGAATGACTGTTCCGGGTAAATCGGATTTTATCTCAACCGTTTTTGTGCCTCGATAAAAACCGGATGCGAGCGTAAATGTTGGTTCCGGGGTGTAGCCATCATAGCAGACAATGCCATTGTTTGCGGCATTTGGCGATGGATTTACCGAGAAACACCAGTTTGAGGAGCCATCGGGGATACGCGCCAGCGAATTATCTGCAGCAATGTATCCGAATATTTTTGAATCGGCGGCAGTTCCATTTGGTTTTGTTAAAATGATGGCTTCTCCCGAAACATCCAGTTTAAAATTGGTGTGAAGATTTGAATTACCTGTCGCATCGAACCATTCAGGTGGTTCATTAAAGGTGAAGGAATTATCGCCAATTCCAAAAAACAAAAAAGGGATTGCCGAAAGGTCCGACGAGCTACTGCTAATGTTGTGGGTTTGAACGGCCAAAACATTATTTCCAACATGCATCGCACCTTTAATCAAATCTAATGGCACAGCAAAATATTCAGGTTGGCCGCCCTGGTAAATTTGCGCCTCGTGGTCGGCATCGGCAATGGTGTTAAAAGATGGCGGTGTTCCACTCACGTTGCTGCGTGCAATTTCGATTCCATTAAAATAGGCCACGAAGCCGTCGTCGTAATCCATGCAGAAAATACACTGTCTTATTTTGGAGGTATCTGGTATCGGAAAAACATGACGCATGTACAGCGAAATGGTCGGCGAAATAACCGTATTATCATCATCGTCGCCGTAGCCGATGCCACCATTTCCCTGTTGCCATTGTGCTGCATTAAAATTATCGGCAGTCCAGTTTTCGGGAGGTTCCGAAGTTCCAACGAAATATTTCCAGACAAAGGGGGCGTTTACAGCCATTTCCCAATGATTTACCAAAGGCTTGCGGTTTTTTCCGGAGGCGAAAATCAAAAGTCTTTCGTCGGGTTCGATGATTTTAGAAGGGAAAGTCCACTGGAAAGGCTCATCAGCTTTATCGCTCAGGCCATAATTCTGAAGGTTAACCGGAGAAATTCCAGCATTGTAAATCTCAATCCAATCTTCAAAATCACCATCTTCATCGGCAAAGATAGAATCGTTTGCTGATTGAAATTCGTTGATAAAAATCTGTGAAAATGTAACCATACCCAGCGACAGAAGAAATAATAGGATGAATAGCCTCATTGTAGTTTTGTTAATTAATTTACAAAATTACTTTTTATCTGTGCAAGGGCAAGAATTGATTTTTTAAAGTGTTTACAATTCAAATTTCAAAAGGGTTAAGTCCAATATTGTACACATACTCACCACCGTTTGGTTTTTGGTATTTCATTGGGAAGTATTGCAATTCCCCGGTTTCTTAAAGTTTAATCTCATAGCTGAGTTTATGTCCGATATGTTTTAAAAATTATTATGGCTTAACTCTTGTAATCTTGTTATCTTTCAAAATCACAAGTTCGGTGTTCATTTTCCTTTTGAACTCAATTAATTTGTCATAAACTTTATTCATTCCTTCCAAAATTTTGGTTTGGTTTGGTGTCATTTTATGTGTTTTCATGTTATGTAAAGATTGTTTTTCATTGTTGCAAAGGTAGTTAAATTCAATTTTCAACTGATGTTTGCTGGGGGCGATTTATTTTAATAGCATTGGCACTAATGGTTGAGTGTAGAAGCAGTAGGTGATTGCGGGCTACTTTCCTGTCCACCGTTACAGAAGTTTGAGCGGGTGATATAATGTATTTTGTTGAATTACAAATTCTACAATGCTCAAAGCGGCATTACAAATGCGGCTTAGCGGGGGGACTATTTAAAATACCAGGTTTCCGAATTATCTCAATTCCTATTATTGACTTATTTAAAAGGTATTCCGGTCAAATAGTAATTCAGTAATTAATACCCATATTTCCCTCCCCATCTTCCACGAAGCCATTTGCGTGTTTCTTCTTCACGGGCATTTTTACCGGGATCATAAAACTTTCTGCCGGAAATCTGATCGGGAAGAAATTCTAGATTGATAAAATTGTTTTCGTAAGCGTGAGCATATTTGTAATCCTTGCCATAGCCAATTTCTTTCATCAGGTTTGTTGGTGAGTTGCGAAGATGCAATGGCACAGGCAAATCGCCGGTTTTACGCACCAAATCCAGCGCATCATCAATGGCCATGTAGGATGCGTTGCTTTTGGGAGAGGTAGCCAGGTAAACTGCGGTTTGTGAAAGAATAATCCTGCCTTCGGGCCAGCCGATTTTATTGATCGCATCGAAGCAGGCATTGGCGAGAAGTAAAGCGTTTGGGTTGGCGTTGCCAATATCTTCGGAAGCCAGGATCAGCATCCGGCGGGCAATAAATTTGGGATCTTCGCCACCTTCGATCATGCGGGCCAGCCAATAAACCGCCGCGTTGGGGTCGCTTCCGCGCAACGATTTGATGAAAGCCGAAATTATATCATAATGCTGCTCGCCGGCTTTGTCGTAAATCGCCAGGTTTTGCTGGATGGTTTCCAAAACCAGTTGGTTGGTGATTTTCAAAGGGTCAGATTTTGCCTTTGAGCGGACAACCAGTTCGATGGCATTGATTAATTTACGGGCATCCCCGCCCGAAAGCCTGATCAAAGCTTCATTTTCTTCAATCAGAATGGTGCGGTTTGACGATTTTTGAAGGTAATCGCGGGCAAGTTCCAGGATTTTTAAAAGTGCTTCTTTATCCAACGATTTTAAAATATAAACCTGGCATCGCGAAAGCAAAGGCGAGATAACTTCGAACGAAGGATTTTCGGTAGTTGCGCCAATGAGCGTAACCACGCCTTTTTCGACGGCACCAAGCAACGAATCCTGCTGCGATTTGCTGAAGCGATGGATTTCATCGATAAATAAAATCGAATTTGTTTCCTCCTTGGCCTGATCAATTACCGCGCGAACATCTTTAACACCTGAATTGATGGCGCTCAACGTATGAAATGGCCTGCTGAGGGTTTGCGAAATGATAAAAGCAAGGGTGGTTTTTCCTGTGCCTGGAGGCCCCCACAGAATCATCGAAGGAATGTTGCCCGATTGGATGCTGCGGCGTAAGATGGCGTTTTCGCCAAGCAAATGCTCCTGGCCGATGTAACCATCCAGCGAATTTGGCCGTAAAATCTCAGCTAACGGTGATTGATGTGGCATAATGAATCTTTGTTTTTAAGAATAGCAAAGATACATTTTTGAATGGCTATTTGGGAAGTATCAATGACACAGCGTTTGATAAAAATCCATAACCAAACACGACGAAATCCGCTTCCGTTCGCGGCTGATCCACCAATGATAAATTTTTCCACCGGTCAACTGGCCCACAAAAAAACCGCCAACCAGGAAAATATAGGTTGACCAGTGAAAACCTACATCTGACAATATTCTCGCCATAATAATTGGTGGCACCGGAAGATGAATCGCCAGATACCATTGAAGTCCATATTTTTTAACATTTGCCCGCCAATAGCCAAAAGGAATATTGAAAAGAAAAATTAAAATCATCAGAATCAAAAGTTTTGTTTGCTGATCCATTTTATCTTTCGATTTTAGATTTTAAAAACTGCCCGGTGTAAGAGTTTTCCTGCCTGACCAGATCTTCGGGTGTTCCTTCAAAAACAATGTAACCACCTTTATCGCCGCCTTCGGGGCCGAGGTCGATCACCCAGTCTGCCGATTTTATCACATCAGGATTATGCTCGATGACGATGATGCTGTGGCCATGCTCGATGAGTGCGTAAAATGAATCAAGCAATTTATTGATGTCGTGAAAATGCAGACCGGTTGTTGGTTCATCAAAAATGAACATGGTTGGCTGCTCGGATGACCCTTTTGTTAAAAATGAAGCCAGTTTTACACGCTGTGCTTCGCCCCCCGAAAGTGTACTTGAAGATTGCCCAAGTTTGAGATAACCCAGCCCCACATCCTGCAAAGGTTGTAATCTGGAGAGAATTCGTTTTTCGGTAGCTTTTGGTTTCTTTTCCGTTCCAAAAAATTCGATCGCCTGATTGACGGTCATATCGAGTATTTCGCTGATGTTTTTGTCGAAATAGGTAACATCGAGTACCTCATTTTTAAATCTTTTACCGCCGCAGGCTTCACAGGTGAGATAAATATCAGCCATAAACTGCATCTCGATTTTCACCAGACCTTCGCCCTCACATTCTTCGCAACGCCCGCCTTCGACGTTAAAACTGAAAAAGCCGGGCTTGTAACCCCGCACTAGCGCCAGTTGTTGATCGGCATAAAGACTGCGGATTTCGTCGTAAGCTTTAACATAAGTGGCAGGATTGGACCTTGAAGAGCGGCCTATCGGATTTTGGTCAACAAATTCAACGGCTTCTATTCGTTTCAGGTCACCGGTCATTTTGTCGAATTTTCCTGATTTTTCGGTGTACCCACCCAGATGTCTTTTTAGCGAAGGATACAAAATTCCCTTTACCAGCGAAGATTTTCCAGAGCCGCTAACGCCGGTAACGGTGGTAAGAATATTTAAAGGAAATCTGGTGTTGATGTTTTTGAGATTATTTTCGCGGCAA
>CAJATL010000260.1 GCA_903944895.1 uncultured Bacteroidota bacterium | reverse complement strand
GATCATTCAAAAATCACCAACTGCTGCTGCTGGCGCTGATGCCACGATCTGTGAAGGAGGTATTTATCAGCTTTCGGGAACCGCCGAAAATTTTGTATCCTTCGATTGGACAACTTCAGGAACCGGTACTTTTAGTTCGACAACTATTCTTAACCCAATTTATACGCCGGGTGCCGAGGACATTGTACTGGGAACGGTGACTTTAACTTTAACTTCATCAGCAATTTCGCCGTGTGAGGTTGCAGCAACTGATAATATGATTTTATTCATTCAGAATTTACCAACTGTTGATGCCGGAGCTGATGATTCAATTTGCCAGGGTGATAGCTATAACTTATCAGGAATTGCCACAATTTATTCGGGTGTACTTTGGACAACATCCGGCGATGGCACTTTTGAAAATCCATTAAACCTTGCAACAATCTATTTCCCGGGAACAATTGATATAACAAACGGGACAGTTGACCTAACTTTATCCGCATCCGCACAACTGCCATGTACCGGTGAAGTCGCTGAAACTTTAACGCTCACAATACTACCTTTGCCAGAGGTTAATTTCGCGCCAATCGGATATTTCTGTCAGGATTCGCCACCCTACCAGTTAACCGAAGGCAGCCCCGAAGGAGGGGTTTACAGCGGTCCTTTCGTGGTGGATGGCTATTTCTACCCTGCAGATGCCGGAACCGGTACATTTTTACTCACCTACACTTACATTGATGAATTTGGTTGTGAGAATTCGGCCGGGCTTGAAGTTGACGTTCAGGACTGTACTTCCATTGACGACCCTGAGGAAAAATCTGTCTCGGTTATGCCAAATCCCGGAAACGGCAACTTCATGTTGCAATTCAGCGGAAATAGCGAAAGCAAATTTCAAATGAAAATCTATAATTCAACCGGAAAGTTATTGTTGGAGCAAGCCTTGCCATCAAATGAGAAACATAATTTTGCAATAGACCTCACTTCCCAGCCAAATGGAATATACTTTTTGATGCTTTCAAATGGGGATGAAACAATGATAATTAAGAAATTGGTGATTAGCAAATAGTTTTAACTGTAAAATAAATCCAGCTTTTCAGGTATAATCTAAAAAGTAATTCCTCGAAAAATAGCCGAAAAATTCTTCTCAAAGGTTCTGATTCGAACAAATCCGATGCCTCTGTTTATTGGATTTTTGCCTATTATTTCCGTTTACTGCGATTTTATTTCTGCTACTTTAATTTTTTCTTGTTCTGTTCGTAGCGCATTTGCAGCAATTCGACGATTAGAGCAAAACCCATCGGCAGGTAAATGTAGGCTTTTGGAACGTGTTGATGTAATCCTTCGATAAAGATGGTTACGCCGATTGTTATTAAAAATGCAAGTGCAAGAATTTTAACGGCAGGGTTCTGAAGAATAAACTCGCCAACAGGCCGGGCATAAACGAGTAATCCCATAAAACTCAATACCACCGAAAGGATTATTATATAAAGGTTGCCGGTCATCCCAACGGCCGTGATTACCGAATCAATCGAAAAGACAATATCTAAAAGTACGATTTGGGCGATGACCGCCGAAAACGCCGCCTGTACCTTTTTCCCGGAAAGATGTTCTTTTTCATCCTTTAACTCAACGGTTCCGTGAATTTCGTGAACAGCCTTGTAAATCAGGAATAAGCCACCGGCGATCAAAATCAAATCTCTAACCGAAAAATCGAAAACAACAGGATCGGTTAATTTGGTGAGATTGATGAGGATTATCAGCATGATGATGCGGGCAATCATGGCAAAAGCCAATCCTATGATCCTTGCTTTGTTGCGCACTTCTTTGTTAAGGCGACCAACAAAAATTGAAATAACAAGCACATTGTCAACACCAAGGACCAATTCAAGCCCAACAAGTAAGAGTAAAACACCAACCATATTTGCATCCATCGTATTATTTTTTAGTTTGAAAAATTTATGGATGCAAAAGTAGAAAAAGGATGGAATAAATGGATTTCTTAGGTCAGAATGGTTGTTTTAGTTTTTGATTCCGGTTAAAACTTGCTGAAAAGAAATATTCTGATAAAATGCATAGTTCTGAACTCACTGGTAGTAGTGAACTCTTAACGTCTTCTTTTAAAAATAACACAGTGCCAATATAAAAAGGTGTTTAGCCATGATTAACAAGCCCTTAACTTGTTGATAATAAACCTAACTGCCGGGTGGCGGACTGTTAGTGCCTTATTTTTGAAATTGAAGCTTTTTTTAGCAGAAATCACAAAAGTCAAATCACAATTCACAAATTGAATCAAGGAATTATTTGAGTTTTGAGTTTTGTTATTTGATATTTGATATTTCTGGTTTATCCAGGTTAGGTTTTAAAACAAGTGATAACCCGTAGCCCGCGGCTTTTTAATGCGCACCTGTAATAACAGCTTTCCATTATAAAAATAACCAACCCAAAATTTGTTTTACTTTATCCGACAGTGGATCAGTTGCAAGGATTCCAAATCCGGGCAAGCAGCCCTAAAAATTAAAGAATCGGAAAATTAAAAGGAAAATCTTACTTTCGTGCGATAAATCAAAGCATGCATTATGAAAACTTGTATTATCATCTTGGTATTCTTGATGAACGTAAGTTCTCAATTATATTCGCAGCATTGGAGGCAAATTATCAACACAAATTCAAACAAAAACCTGAATATTGTTGATGCTGGCTCCACCGACCGTCTCGGCCTCCAAAACGGCTGGAACTGGATTTCATTCCCCAGAATGGAACGCGTAGGTAATAATTATGCTCCAACAATCCCGGTTCTGGAAAGAGTAAATTATTTTCCCAATTTATACATGAAACTAATTGAAAATGGTAATGATTACAAAGAATACGATAATTCTTGGACTGGTCAATTGGATGAGGCAAAAAGTTCTAATGGCTACAAGCTCGAACTTGACTTAACCGATAGTCCAGCACCCGAAATTGCCTTGTATGGGGCTAAACTCAATCCGGCTACTCCAATTACACTTTATCCAGTCCAGGAAAACTGGATTGGATATTTTATCGAATCAGCACAATATCCATGGGAAGCTTTTCCAGCAGACCTCTATAACAACGTGTTAACCATGATTAAAACACAATACTGGACATTGGTAAAAATCAATGGCCAGTGGGTTGGTACAAAGGTAACTCCTATAAAATATGGTGATATGGTTATCGTAAAAATCAATGGCCAATCAACGGTTTCGTTAACCTGGAATAATCCTGAGAATTCATCGGAAGGCGAAGATCTACTAAAAGCGGAACACTTTTCATTTGAAGAACAGTCCGACTACACCCCCATTTATATTCAAACCGATAATACTAACGAATTGTATGAAATTGCGGTAACAGCGGATGGTGAATGTGTAGGTGCGGCCGTTTGCATGCCCGGCGATACCTTAGTTGAGCTTAACACCTACCTTCAGGGAATTCCTCAGGGAACCCCGCTCGAATTTGAAACCTGGACAGGGTACAAATCGGATAAAATCGGTACGGACGATTATTCGGTAATGAACCAATCAAACGGATATTTTGAAAAACGCCGGATTTACACAGGCGAATCATCACCATTTTATATGGTTTCTTTCAAACAATGCGAAACTACTCTTTCCGCTTCATTAATCACGGGAATATGTTGTTCGCCAAATCCGTTCGACAACTTTACAACTTATAGTTTCAGATTAGCCCAAAATACTGATGTTTCGATTTCTGTCTTTACGCTTGATGGAAATGAAATTTGTACTGTTTCAGACGGAACCTTAGCAGCAGGCTATTACAGCTTTAAATGGAACGGAAACACTGATTCGGGTAACCGGCTTAACAACGGGGTTTATATCTATAAGATCAAAACCGCAAATGGTGAAGTATTTTCGGGAAAGGTTGTAATCATCAGATAATTATCGTAATACCCTTGCCTGGCATCAGGAATTCATTGCCCTCTCCGATTTAAAACCGGAGAGGGCAAAAAGGGTCAAACCGAGTTAAAGTAAATCATTATTGTTTATGTTTATGAATAATTCACAGCTAATACAAATATTGAACACCAGGGTACTATTTAACCGGTCATCAGGTTTAACTTTAATGCTTCTTTTTTCAGTTTCACTTTCCACTGCTGCCATTCTTACCGTAAAGCAAGATGGTACCGGCAATTTCACCGGAATTCAACAAGCTTATCTTGCTGCTTCATCAGGCGACACGATCCTGGTTTATCCGGGCACTTATTACGAAAACCTCGACATTACCAATTCATCAAAGGGTATCACGATTGCAAGCCTTTACCTTACCACACAGGATGAAAGCTATATCCACAACACCATTATTGATGGCAACCAAAACGGAAGTTGCATTGCATTAAAAAATACCGACCAGGCTGTAGTAACAATTATTGGGTTCACAGTACAGAATGGTAATGGGTTTAATAATTTTACTTCAGGAGGCGGTATCTATATTGAACATGCAAATCCAAAAATCAGGAACTGTATTATACAAAATAACAATACTAAGGCAGGAGGAGGTATCTTTAGTAAGTATTCAACCTTCTTGTTATCTGGCACAACTATTCGATTCAACCATTCATATTTAATAGGAGGTGGTTTATATTTTGGCTATGAAGCTAATGCAATTTTTGATACTACTTCTACTTTACTAAAATAGAAAGGAAAATAATTGTTGTATAAATGATTCATTATCAGTATATTTGCACGAGTATTAACACTCT
>CAJATL010000259.1 GCA_903944895.1 uncultured Bacteroidota bacterium | reverse complement strand
TGTTTTATAAAATCCGATTTAACATTAACATAATCAATAATTTAACATGCAAATTAAAAAGGACAAAGTTGTCAGCATTCATTACACATTAACCGATGATGCTGGAAAAGTACTTGATTCGTCAACAGGCAGAGGCCCGCTTTTTTACATCCAGGGTCATGGTAATTTGATTCCGGGACTTGAAGAAGCGCTCGAAGGCAAAAGCAAAACCGACAAAGTAAAAACCTCCATTCCACCCGAAAAAGGCTACGGTGTAAAAATGGATGAAATGATTCATCAGATCAGCCGTTCACATTTTGAAGAACCCGAAAGTGTTGAAGTAGGCATGCAGTTTCAGGCCGAAATGGACCATGGAATGCAGCATTTAACGGTTACTGCCATTGAAGGTGACAAAGTTACTTTGGACGGAAACCATCCGTTAGCCGGACAAACGCTTCATTTTGATGTTGACATCGTTGATGTCCGTGAAGCAAGCAAAGAAGAACTCGATCATGGCCACGTTCATGGCCCCGAAGGTCATCATCATCATTAATCTAAAAATATGTTTTGATATGTCGAAAAAAAGCCGACATTTGCACGCTCAAAATTTTAAGTAATTTATTTCATTAAAAATTAACATTTTATGCCAACAAAAATCAGATTGCAGAGATTTGGTAAAAAAGGTCGTCCTTTTTATCATATCGTTATTGCGGATGGTCGGGCACCACGTGACGGAAGATTTATAGAGAAGATTGGCACCTACAATCCAGTTTCAAAACCTGCCGAAATAGATCTCGATTTCGACAAAGCCATGTATTGGCTGCAGACAGGGGCAGAGCCCTCCGACACCGTTCGTTCCATTTTGTCGTTTAAAGGAATTCTTTACAAATACCATCTTTACAGAGGTATTTTAAAAGGCGCCTTAACCCAGGAACAGGCCGACCTTAAATTCCAGCAATGGAATGACGCCAAGTTACACAAGCTCGAAAATGCTTCGAAAGAAGTTGAAAACAAGGAACGTTCGGAATCGAAAAAACGCCTCGAAGCCGAAGCAAAAATCAAAGATGCACGTGCTGAAGCTTTAGCTAAAAAACGCGCCGACGAACTCGAAAAAGAGATCGAAAAGGCACGCGAAAAAAAGGCTGAACTTGATGCTGCAAAAGCCGCCAAAGAAGCCGCCAGAGAAGCTGCCAGAGAGGCCAGAGAAGCTGCAAAAGAAGAAAAAAGCGCAGAATAAAACCGCGTTGTTTGATATTGAAACCGGAGTGAAGGAAAAATTCTTTTCTCCGGTTTTTTAATTTTAAAATAAGAGACATGTCTAAAAAGGCATCGAATATGAAATAATTTGGGCTAAAGCCCAGAATACCAAGGATATTAATTTGCCCCGACCTTAAGGTCGGGGCAATTGAAAAACAGCCAGCTACCGGGCTTTAGCCCAAAATCAACCGTTGTATGACATCATTCAAATATGGATAAAAAAGATTTCTTTAACCTCGGAAGTATCACCCGATGCAACCGCAAAACCGCTGAGCTTACCATCAGTTTTGATGCTGGTCAGCCAGAAGCTTTAGCCGGAATCGGCCTGATTTTTATCGAAATTGACGGTGGTTTGGTTCCTTTTTTTGTGAAAAATATTCGACCAAAAAATCACGATAATTGTCTTGTGGTTCTCGAAGATTTTGATACCCCTGACAAAGCTGAACGACTCGTTGGTAACAAAGTGTTTTTGTCGGACGATCAGCAGGCTGAACAATCAGATGATCAGTTTTTTGCGAACGAAATCATCGGTTATGAGGTAATTGATGAAGTTCATGGCGCGATTGGAATCATCGAACATATCATCGAAAATACCCAGCAGGAAATCCTTCAGATTCGTTTTAACAAAAAAGAAATTCTGATTCCGCTTGTCGAGCAGATTTTTACAAAGATCGACCGCAGGCAAAAAAAACTTTATGTAAACGCCCCGGAAGGCCTGATTGATTTGTATCTCAACCCATAATTGTGATGAAATCGCCGAGCGAAAAATTCCGGTTCATTCAGTTTGAAGTCTCCCACCATCGATCGACGATGAAAGTTGGTACAGATGCCGTTGTTCTTGGCGCCTGGATTGAAGTTACCGAAGCACAACGAATTCTCGAAATCGGCACAGGCTGTGGAATTATTGCCTTGATGCTGGCTCAAAAATCCCTGGCATCGATTGATGCCATCGATGTTGATGAAGCATCGGCCAATGAAGCCAGCGAAAACTTTGCCTGCTCGCCCTGGAATGACCGGCTTAAGTCGTTTCATGTTTCGTTAAACGATTTTGCAACCGATAAAACCGGCATTTATGACCTGATTGTGAGCAACCCGCCGTTTTTTCAGAACAGCTTGTTGCCACCTACCAAAGGACGCCAGCTTGCCCGGCATAACGTCGTACTGACCTTTAACACATTTCTTTCCGACAGTTCACGCCTCCTCAGCCATGAAGGAAAACTTGCCGTTATTTTGCCTTGTAGTGAAGAGGAGAAATTTAACGAAATCGCCGGAAAAGAAGGCCTGTTCTTACAATCAAAACTCAATATTTATCCCAAGCCTTCAAAACCCAAAAAGCGGGTAATTTTGGTTTTTTCATCCACTAAAAGGGAGAACCCGAACTTTGATTCAATCATTTTACGAAATGAAGATGGCCATTATTCTGATAACTATAAAAGGATTACCAAAGATTTTCATGCAGGCTTTTAAAGATAAAATTGAGGAATCATCAATAAAAAACTATTTTTGAATCCAATTTTTAAAACAGATTTAATGCATTTCCAAAAAAAAATATTTCGTAAAGTATCGGTAATTTTGATGGCAGGGTTATTTTTCCTGTTTTCGTGTGGCAGTGAACCTCAAAATTTAAAAATTGCTGTTTCCTGGGTTACCGGCGTAAAGGACAGCAGCAATTACATCAAATGGCTCAGGAGAAGCAATCCCACCGCAGATTGCATTGTGATGAGCGGACTTTCGCAGGATTCGGTGGACCTGGTTTTTAAGCATTGCTCAGGCTTGCTTTTAACAGGTGGCGAGGATGTTTTTCCCGGTAACTATGGGCAGGAATCGGATACAGCGCGTTGTGGCGAATTTAATTTGCGACGCGATACCCTTGAATTTGACCTTATCGAAAAAGGGATAAAACGTAAAATTCCCATTCTCGGGGTTTGCCGTGGCCAACAGATTATGAATGTGGCGCTTGGCGGCACACTTTACGTTGATATTCCCACCGACATCAAAACAGACCTCTTACATCAATGCAACGATTACTTAAAGTGTTTTCATCATGTTAAGGTATTGCCGGATAATATTTTAAGCCAGTTGTCGGGTATCGAAAGCGGGCCGGTTACCACGAATCATCACCAGGCAGTAAATAAAGTTGCTGATGATCTGAAAGTCATGGCTGTTTCTGATGATGGATTGATCGAAGCGCTGGGTTGGAAAAATCCTGAAGGAAAACCGTTTTTAATCACGGTTCAGTGGCATCCCGAAAGGATGGATTCGACAAGCACTTTATCAACACCACTGGCAAAGGCATTTTTGGAAGAAGCAGCGAAGAAGTAGGCAGTAGGCAGTAAAAAATCTCAAATCTCAAAATTCAAATCACAAATCACAAAATCAAAAAGGGCAGAGCGCTCTGCGCTAAGCGCTTAGCGACTTTCATAAATCACAAATCTCAAATCACAAATCACAAATCATAAATCGTAAGATGATAATCGTAACAGGAGCAGCAGGTTTTATTGGAAGTGTTTTGGTAGGAAAACTTAACAACGAAGGTTTTAAGGATGTCGTTGTTGTGGATGATTTTACAAACACCGAAAAGAATAAAAATCTTGATAAAAAGGTTTTTCGCCAAAAGGTGGAAAGGATGGGTTTTTCGGTATGGCTGGAGAAGAACCATGCTGCAGTGGAATTTGTTTTCCATATTGGAGCACGAACCGACACCACCGAGTTTAATAAAGCAGTGTTTGACGAGCTCAATCTTAACTACACCAAAAAGGTTTGGCAGCAGTGCGCCGAATATGGCATTCCGTTGGTTTATGCTTCGTCGGCGGCAACGTATGGGCTTGGTGAACTTGGCTATATTGACGACCATGCTGTTGTGGAAAACCTGAAACCTTTAAATCCTTACGGTGAATCGAAAAACGATTTTGATAAATGGGCGTTGAAACAGCCGACAGCTCCGCCATTCTGGGCCGGGTTT
>CAJATL010000258.1 GCA_903944895.1 uncultured Bacteroidota bacterium | reverse complement strand
TACCGAAGGGTTTACTACCAATCTGGGCAAAACGATAAATTTTAACAGGTACGCCGAAGGGAAAGGGAAAATAATTACCGGGCAGGAGAGCTTCCTGTTACATCTTTTTAAAAATATTTTAGCAGGTAAATAATTCATAATATGCATTTTAAAAAATACGATAAAATTATTTTGTTAAAATAGAGGTGACAAAATCAGGATTCTGCTATTAAGATAATGAGACGTCACTAAAGAGAAAACCGAAAATCTTTTAAAGAGTAGGTTAAAATATTAACAAAGGAGGAAATGTGAAAGTGTATTATGAATTGAGATTGAAAAGAGTTGTTCGTGGTGCTTGTCCTAAAATAGGTTTACCAAAAAAGTTTAAAAGAGGAATTTGAGTCAGGCTAAATAAAGACAAACCATAATTTTTATGCGGATAGATTGATTTCGTGAAGTCGGTGGTGATTTGAAAACTTAAAATCCGGTGTTTTTGGATATCAAAAAATTAAATTACAGCTTAAGGAATTTTGATTTTTAAATTTATAATGAATGGAATTTAATAAAAACCAATGATTGCAAATCAAAGCTTACAATTTTTATACTTGTACCCCAACCTGATTATAATGATCAGGTGGGATGGGCTTCCTTCCAAAAATATTTTGAACAAGGAATGTATCTTTTTCCCATACTTCTGGATCTGGTTTGTACTTCATTTAGGCAGAGAGCCACCCACATCAAGGTCAAAATACCCTTTATCACGATTAATAGTATTTTTGGTATTATAAAATTTAAAATGAAAATTTATGAAAAATATAGTTTTTATCGTTTTTTTTGCATTGATTTTGGCCTGCTTCACAGCCTTTGGCCAGGCATCTCAATTAATTACACACATCGACACCCTTCAAAGTGAAGATGTAATCGTAACTTTAACCGACGCCCAGGGAAATCTCATCAACAAAGGATTAGCCGGGCCAGGTTTTGTTTTTCAGAATGATACTACCGATATGGTTTTCCCTACAGGTGGCAGCGACGAAAATCCTGATGGCTCTTATGTTGACAATATCGACCTTCCTGGCAGCAACGGTGGTTTTTTGCCCCAGGATGTTGTTTACAATACGCACAACAGCAAGTATTACATTTATGGGTTCAGGAAAATTATTGTTTGCGATGCAAACATGCAACCTGTTAAAACGATTGACATCTCTAATGTTGATGGTTTTTCGTCTTTTTATTCCGACTATCACGAGCGCAGGATTTTTGTCCACCCTACCCAAAACATGGTTTATGGCATGACCATTAATGGTGCTTTATTTTCGATAGATCAGTACTACAACCTTGAGTGGTTAACAGATCCAATAAGTGATTACCTTATTGAGAGGGCTTCGATGGTTTATTATTCGACTGGAGGAGTAATTCATTTTTATTTTCAATTAACTGATGAAGATGGGATTAACTACACCAGGGTTTTCAAATACATCTTATCAACTGATGTTTTGACTTCAGTTACTATCCAGAATATCATCGCTTATGATATCGAAATTATGACTAATGCATTTGGATATAAAATCCTTGTTTCGACAAATCAGGGAATTAAAGTTTACACCAGTTCATTGCAGTTGGATGGTACATTCTTTAGTTCATATGATTTTGATCATATTGCCGTTATGAGCAATCTGATTTTTGCACATAGAACAGATGTGAATAATCTTGATAAATTGTTAGTAATCAATGCATCCGGAAACCAAGTACAGGAATTACAGCTGAACTCATTCCCTAATTTACGTTTCGCACTTCCCGATGGAACTAATAATAAATTGTACCTTTCCGGTTATTCAGGTAGTAGTTCCGGCATTTCGATTGTAAGTACAAATGGCCTTGTCTGGAGTGTGCAAAACTATGCTTATCGCAACATTTTCGGATTGACCGAAAACAGCACACAAATAATCGGTTGTGGTTCTGAAGATTTAACTTTTATCAACAAACAAACCGGTTCTCGATCAACAATCTCAAGTTCGTCGGTTGGTCAGATGTACCGTGTTGCACCAGC
>CAJATL010000257.1 GCA_903944895.1 uncultured Bacteroidota bacterium | reverse complement strand
ATCGCCATCAACTTTGCAACACAAAAAGAAGTTGACCTTTGCATGGAACATATCCGCATTAGGCACAGACAAAGACAACTGGATATTGACAGGTATTATTGACAAAAGTTATTTTAGTAAAGTAGAATTAATGACATGCTAAAAGTAGAGATTTATTCCATTCACGAAACCAAACATTTTAAAATATTTATTTTGAGATGGATTGATGAGTTTAATCATTTCCCAAATGGATACTTTTGCTTTTTCTCAAGGAAACAAAGAATGGTTTTAGGGAGCCATACTATTTTTCATTAGTCATTTTGTTTTAGCCGGTTGTCTATTCATGGCAAATAGTGCATAGAGACTTGTAAATGGAGGTTAATTTAAAATAAGCTATTCTAATTTTACAGTAAATTGCAATTTAAAGTATGCATGATACAAATTATGGCTGGCATGATTCAATTTATAGCTAGTACGATACAATTTATGGATTACACGATACAATTTATGGATGGCACGATACAATTTAATATTGGTACGATAGGAATATTTATTGGCACGACACATTTTAAGGCTGGCACGATGAATTATCATTCGTATCAAAGACAATTATGTATCGAAATGAGTCATTTATTTGATGCAATGGTTCAATAAATCAATTTCATCAAAAAAAGGCCACCCAATGTTGAGCAGCCTTTTGTTTTTGTTTCTGGTTTTGTAAAATTATTGCAAATCTTTCACCACTGCAATCACCTCGGGCAAATCCATGCCCAGGTCTTTGAGATGTTCAATTTTCGGTACACCGTTTTTAGTCCAGCCACGACGTTCGTAAACGGCATCAAGGAGTTGTTCGTATCGGTCTTCGCGATAAGCGCGCATAACAACCATTTTTTCCTGTGTGGTTTTTCCTTCGGGATCGTAGCCAACCAGTTCTTTTAACTGTTTGTCGTACCTTTCGGCGCGTGATTCGTATTCTTCGGCAGTTACAGGACCGGCAGCGCGGTAAGGTTGGGCGTCATGTTTACGCAAACCGTAGCCACGGCGGATATTGAAAATACGCTGGAAATTATACACTCTTTCCGACATGCGGATCAGTTCCTTTTTGTCGAATTCTTTCCCGGTAACGGCTTTATAAATGGTCACGTAGTTATCGACATGTTCCGGAACTTTGGCGGGTTCGTCGGTGAGGGCGTTGTTTTCGGGCTCTACGTCATTCCACGGAAGTTTGCACAGGCCCATCAGGCCAAACCAGGTGCGGAACATCGGGAAGTAATGCAAGGCTTCAGCCTTCTTTTCGAATGTTGGAATCTGGTTATTTACCATGTCCATAAAAATCAGCCAGGCTTCGTCGTGCTGCGGGCCTTTGTTGGTCATGGCGTAGCCGCCCTGTTGTGCCAGCGATTCTTTGGAAACATACTGCGAATATTCGAGTCCTTTGTTTTCCATGCCGATATCCTGCATAAATCCTGCATCGCCCCAGCCTTTTTCGGCAAAAATATGTTTCATTTTACGAATGCCTTGTCCGGCGATCAAGCCGAAACCTTCGCCCCTTGCAAGCTGGTGAAGCAGGTCCATGGCAGCATCGGCGTTGCCAAAATTGAGCTTCAGGCCGCCGGTACGTTCTTCGTTCAGGATGCCGTTTTCATAACATTCCATGATAAAACCTACGAGCGTTCCCCACGAAATGGTGCAAATTCCGTAAGTGTCGCAATAAAAATTGGTTTCGATGGTGAAGTCGGGATTGAAAATTCCCATGATCGACCCCAGCGAAGAAGTAGATTCATATTCGGGGCCATCCACAATTACTTTCGATCCGGCGTAAGGGCCTGTCCGAAGTTCATAATTATCAACACCTTTGGCGCAGGCCATGTTACAGCCGATCCAGCAACCATCGGGAATGCCTTGTGTAAAACGGGCTTTCCATTCGTTGGCGTGAATTTTTATGGCATCTTCGTGGCTTCCGAATTTGAAATTATGAACCGGCAAAAGGTCGTAATCGTTCATAATATGGGTGAGGTGTGCTGTTCCGATAGCCCGCATCTGGCACTGGCTGTCGTCGAGTTCGCGCATTTCCTTGTTGAAACGCCGGCCTCTTTCCATGATGGCGTCCATGTTAACAACGTTATTCAGGTGTCCTTTAACCCCGGGAATTTTGCAAACGATGGCTTTGATTTTTTTGTTTCTGAAAACTGTTCCGATTCCACCACGGCCGGCTTGTTTGAGCCTTACTAATTTTCGTTTATTATCATAAAAGGTAAAGTTGAGCATCCCGATGAGCGAATAATCGGCTGCAATTCCGGACGAGATAATGCCGATATTTTTCTTGTCTTTTTCATCATCGGCGTACATTTCGGTGAGTAGTTCGCCCAAAATGTGGCTGTCGTGTGCTTCAAAGTAAGGTGCTTCGTTGATCTCGATCCGATGGTTTACGCCATCAATAAAAATGACGACATCATTTTCGGCTTTGCCCTGGATTTCGATGGCATCGAAGCCCGAAAATTTAAGGAACGGGCCAAAGAAACCACCCACATTGCTGTCGACAGGAATATCGGTTTGTGGGGAAATGCTTACGCAGATCGATTTTCCGGTTCCCGAATACTGGGTAATCCCACCGATTGGGCCGGAGGAAATATTAATTTCATTTTCAGGATCGTCCCATTTGGTGTCGGGTTTTGTGGCATCCCACAACAGCCGGAGGCCGTAACCTTTGCCCCCGATAAATTTTTCCTTCATCAGGGCAGGAACTGGTTTTTCTTTGATTTCGTTATCCGTCAGGTTGATGTACAACGTTTTATCGGTGTAACCTTTGTCAAGCGGAGTCCATTCATAGGCCCATTCCTTGAGCAACTTGTGCGTTTTTTTTAATGCTGCAACTTCCATATCAAATTTATTTTGGGTTGTATTACTCTTTGTTAACGAATTCACAAAAATAATTTATTTAAGATTTGTACTGACATCCGATGACTCAAATTACAATATGTGGCGCTGTGCATAACGCCTTGCAACAAAGCCTGCAGCGGTTTTGCCGGGTTATTTAAAACGGCTAAAGATTATCTTCATGGGTAAATATGCCTTCAAATGACAATAATGACTTAATTTTGGACACGATAAAAACAGAATCGAAAATGCAGATCGAAGAAATTAAAAAGCGGCTCAGCAGCAAAACCGTGGGCATTGCCGGCTGTGGCGGCTTAGGCTCAAATTGTGCGGTAGCTATGGCCAGGGTTGGTATTGGCCGGCTTATTATTGTCGATTTTGATGTGATTGTCGAATCAAACCTCAACAGGCAATATTTCTTTTTTGATCAGATCGGACAGAAAAAGGTTTTTGCTCTGGCAGAAAATATTCGCAGGATTAATCCTTTAACAACAGTGACTCCTTTTGATCTTAAACTTGGCCCTGATGAAATACTTGCGGTATTTGGCGGCTGCGACCTGATTGTTGAAGCTTTTGATCAGGCTGAGATGAAGGAAATGATTGTCGAAACCGTTTCATTAAGCCTGCCATCAATTCCGCTCATTGTAGGAAACGGGATGGCTGGTTTAGGAAAAAGCAACCAGCTCAGGGTTGAAAAATTATCCGAAAATCTTTTTGTTTGTGGAGATGGCTGCAGCGAAATTTCGGCCGAACAGCCTCCACTCGCTCCCAGGGTTGGAATTGTGGCCAATATGCAGGCCAACATGGCTTTACAAATTTTGTTAGGGAATAAAAATCAGGAAGAATTATGAAAATCACGTTAAATAACAGGATCGAATATTTTGATGAGGATGGGTTAACTTTTGAGGAGCTTTTTCTCATCAAAAAATTCAGCTTTAAGATGCTGGTCACAAAATTAAACGGGCAACTTGTAAAAAAGGAGGATCGTGGAACCACGCAAATTCATGAAGGCGACGACGTTACTGTGTTACACCTGGTGAGTGGGGGCTGAGTGTTTTCTTGAAAAATCCCGATAAGCTAAATTTTTTGTTCATGAGCAGGCAAAAAAAAGCCATCGTATTAGGACGGCTTTACAAAAATGCGGGGGAGTGGGGAAAATCGCAATTTTTTTATTTCATTAGAATAGAGAACGTAAAACATTCTAATATATGTTTGATATTGAAATATTTTTTTACTCAATTAACTGTTATGGAAAAGTCAATTATTATGCCAGTTTTTCGGGACTTTGGATAAATTTCGCCATTCATTGATTACAAGCTAATTAGGATGAATAAACAATGGGTTTGTTTTCTTTCTTAAAAAAAGCCTGTCTTTAAAGTGGATGGGTGGGAATCAGTTTTGAGAAAATCACTGATTCTGGAGCATGAACTACAAAACCTCTGCAACAACAAAGATGCTGCCGCCAACAAAAACCACTTCATCTTGTCCACAAGCCAAAAGCGCACTGTCGTAAGCTTCATTAACCGAAGAAAAAACATTGCCTCTTAACCCAATCAAAGATGCCTCTCTGGCAAGAATATCCGCATGGAGACCCCGCGGAATATCGGCTTTACAAAAATAATAGACGGCTTCTTCAGGAAGGAGTTTCAATATTCCCGTGATGTCTTTATCATTCACCATTCCGAGTACAAAATGTATTTTTTTTGACTTCAGCATTTTAAGGTTTTCCACAACTTCGCGGATGCCATCGACATTGTGGCCGCTGTCGCAAATGGCAAGCGGGTCATGCATCAAAACCTGCCACCTGCCTTGCAGACCGGTATTTTTAAATACATTTTCGATACCACAAACCAGCGTTTTATCGGTGATTTCATAGCCTTGATTGCGCAAAATCTGAATGGTTTGGACAACCGTGACAATATTTTTAAGCTGGTAGGTGCCGTCGAGCGGGAATTTCGGTATTTCAAGAAATTTGATTCCATGGTGGAAGATTTCGAGATTTTTGAAACCGCCACTGTTAAAATTTCCGGCATGAACCTGAAAATGTTCGTCGGCAAAGGTGATGGGTGCATTTTTAGATTTGGCGGTTTCTTCGAAAACCTGTCTTGTCTCTTCCTGCGTTTCACCAATAACTACGGGTGTTCCAGGTTTGATGATGCCGGCCTTTTCGAAAGCAATTTTTTGGAGCGTATCTCCCAAAAACTGCGTATGATCCATTCCAATATTTGTAATTACCGAAACTCCGGGATGGATAATATTTGTCGAATCGAGCCGGCCGCCAAGCCCAACCTCAATTGCGGCGATGTCAACCTTTTCATTTCTAAAATAATCAAAGGCCAAACCCACCGTCATTTCAAAAAATGAAAGTCCGATTTTTTGAAAATCTTCTTTCCAATCTTCGATAAAACGAATTACGGCTTCTTCAGGAATCATTTTCCCGTTTATCTTAATCCTTTCTCTGAAATCTTTGTAGTGCGGCGAGGTGTAAAGGCCCGTTTTGAAACCTGCTTCCTGAAGAATTGAAGCGAGAAGATGCGAAGTAGAACCTTTGCCGTTGGTGCCAGCAACATGAATGGTTTTAAAACTGTTTTGTGGATTTTCGAGAAGATTGCACAGTGCAACCGTGTTGTGAAGGTCGGCTTTGTAAGCAGCACCGCCGATGCGATGATACATCGGAAGTTGATTGTACAGGAATTCGAGCGTTTCGGCGTAGTTCATTTTATCTTCCAAATTTATAGAAGCAGACGGCAAAAATAGCTATTTCGGAGGCAGGAAATTATCAATGAATATCAAGCTTTTTATCAGGCCGAAAGCTTTCACGGAAAAACCTGACCATCGAAATCCCATTCCCGTTTTTAACCACATCCAAATTATTGGTTTCCGATGGGTTGGTTCGAAAATCAAATGATGTGTTTTGGCTGCATGCCTGGAAATGTATCGTAACGGCATGATTTACAAGGATAAAATACGATTCACCTGCATTGAGATATTCCAGCGTAAGGATGTTCGGCTCCGGCCAATAAACTTTAACGCCTGCAATTTCTTTTACCATGACAAGGGTGTCGCCGAGCGCACCAAAAAGGTAGGCTGTGGTTTGCGAACAGGGGCCGATGACCGGCAAAATATTCCAACCCGGCAACAAATCAACCTGGGTTACCGGGTTTAAATCACCCCTTATTTCGATCTGTGTTTCTTGGGTCATTTTTACAATCAGCCCATCCAGCGGGTTCCAGTTTCCGATGGTGTTGATGTTTTGCGAAGGCCAGTAAATGCCGGTATCGTTCACCGCAATAATCAGGTTTTCTTCAACAGTTTGGAAAATATCAGCAATGCCCGGATTTTCAGGAAGTAAATACGTCGAAATGCCGCTCCATCCCTGTGAAAGGAATATAATTTGCGAATGTATGGGTTGTAAAACGGTGATGTAGCTTTCGCGGAAAAGGGTGTCGGAACCGAAGGCATCAAAAACAATTAACGACACATTGTACATTCCGGGGTTATTATATTTGTAAACCGGGTTTTGCTGGTTTGAGGTTTTGCCTTCTCCAAAATACCATTTCCATCGCGTTACGCTCCCCCGTGAAGTATCATAAAAATGAACGGTTTCACCGGCATGAATGGTAAGCGGATCTGCATAAAATCCAGCCACGAGCGTATCGCGAACCCAGATATAGTTTTCTTTAATTTCGAAATCGGTGCTATCGTTTTCGAAAATTTGAAGAGAAACGTTATAAAAACCGGGCTGCAAATAATGATGTACAGGGTTTAATACCGGCGAAACGGTATTATCTCCAAAGTCCCAAACACTACTTGTGGGGAACCCGGTTGAAAGATTCGTAAAACGAACATTCTGTCCAACGAGCACCTTTGTTGTGTCGGCTTTAAACTGTGCTTTGAGCGGCTCGCGAATGGTGACATAATTCGTTTTTATCTCATAATCGTTTTGGTTTTGATTTACCACAGCCAGCACCAGGCTAAAAGTTCCTTCACGTGTATATTGATGAGCCGGGTTTTGCAGCTGGCTTATTGTCTGATCGCCAAAATTCCACCACCATGCGGTTGGATTTCCAACGCTCAAATCGGTAAATTGGGTGGTATGTCCCAGCCAGGCAAAGGTGGTGTCGGCTTTGAAGTTGGCAACCAGCTTTTCGGTAACGGTGATGTAGTTTTCCTTAATCAGCGTGTCAGTGAGCCAGCTTGTCGAAACAACCAGTTTTATCGTGTAAACTCCGGGAGTAGGAAAAGTAAAAACCGGGTTTTGTAGGTTTGAGGATTGCCCGTTTCCAAAATCCCAAAACCAGGATTCGGGATTTCCTTGCGATAAATCGGTAAACTGAACTGGATTTCCTGTAAAGGTAAATGTTTTATTAGCCGTAAAATTCGCAATCAACGCGTTAACGATGGTAATATAATTTTCGATGACCAAAGTATCAGCAAGCCAGGCGTTGGCTACGATTAATTTTACAGGAAAAGATCCGATCGTATTAAACTGGACTTCCGGGTTTTGAAGTGTCGAAGTGAGGCCGTTTCCAAAATCCCAGCTCCAGGAAGTGGGATTTCCCTGTGTTAAATCGGTAAAATGAATGGTTTCTCCTGGAAAGGCAAGTGTTTTATCCGCAGTAAAATTTGCAATCAACGAATCGGCGACGGTAATAAAATTCACTTTTGTGAGCGAATCAGCTTGCCAGTTGGCTTTTATTAAAAGTTCCACCGAAAAAATGCCGGCTTCAGCGTAGCTAAACGATGGATTTTGGGTTGTCGAGATTTCCCCGTTTCCAAAATCCCATTTCCAGAGTTCGGGGCTTCCCTGGGACAGATCGGTAAACTGGATTGCTTCGCCTGTAAAAGCAAATGTTTTATCAGCCGTAAAATCGGCAATCAGCGGGTTAGCGATGGTGATATAATTTTCGATGACCAAAGTATCGGCAAGCCACGCGTTGGTTACGATTAATTTTACAGGATAAGATCCGATTGTATTAAACTGGACTTCCGGGTTTTGCAGTGTCGAAGTTTGTCCGTTTCCAAAATCCCAGTTCCACGATGTGGGATTTCCCTGCGATAAATCAGTAAAATGGATGGTTTCACCAGGAGAAGCAAGGGTTTTATCCGCAGTAAAATTTGCAATCAACGAATCGGCGACGGTAATAAAATTCAATTTTGTGAGCGAATCGGCACGCCAATTGGCTTTTACAACAAGCTCCACCGGGTAAACGCCTGGTTCAGCATAGCTGAATGAAGGATTCTGACTCGTCGAAAACTCCCCGTTTCCAAAATCCCATTTCCAGCTTTCGGGGCTTCCCTGGGACAGATCGGTAAACTGAACCGGATTTCCTGTAAAAGCAAAAGTCTTATCAGCCGCAAAGTTTGCAATCAATGGTGTGTACACCTCGATGTAATCGTATTTTATCTCGGTATCCGATTTATTCGATTTCGAGATGGTTAGGGTAACATCAAAAAAACCGGTTTGCAGGTAATGATGCGTCGGGGTTTTGAGTGTGCTTGTCTTGTTGTCACCAAAGTTCCAGAGCCAGGATGTCGGTTCGCCCAGCGAAAGATCGCTGAAATGTACCGGGTAATAGAGAAGGCTCTGTGTATTATCAGCAATAAATTCGGCTACAAGCGGCTGGGTGACGGTGATTAAATCGTTTTTCAAAACCGAATCGGCATAAATCCCCGATCGGATTTTGAAAAACACATCATAAATTCCAGGCGAGGCGTAAACATGCAAGGGATTTTGCTGAGTCGAGGTATTTCCATCACCAAAATCCCAGAAATAACTATCTACTATAACACCCCCATTGAAGGAAGTATTTGTAAACTGAACGTTCAGCAGTGCATCCCCGGAGGTTGGGTTTGCCGTAAAAGCGACGCTTAATGGCGACAAAAAACTCAATTCGTAGGCACCGTCCCAAAGGATTTGAGGCGCGTTAAGTGCGAGGCTCCCCGAACTATTGATCACGGTTGAGGTCGAATCCAAATTGCCGGAGGCATTAAACCAATCCACTTTGTAAACGCCTTTTGTGAAATTCTGCAGATTTATAATTCCTCCGGTAACGGGCGGCGGCGTTCCATTTTGATTGATGTATTCCCAGTTGTATTTCCGGTTTTGCATCCAGCCAATGGCGTGGTCGCTGTTGCGCGCAACAAAACTTCGCAAAACCGGCGCATAATTTAAAAGGCGGTATTTCGAAATCTCCATGATTCCGTTTCCGGTGTTTTCGACAAAAATGGTGTGCTGCCCAACCGGAACGCTGATGGTATAATAGGCATTTGCACTTGCAGTGAGGTTCACCTTATTCACGCCATCGAGCCAGATTTTAATTTTAGAGAGGCTGACGTTTGCACCT